>NZ_JBFUDR010000308.1:0-7075 GCF_056404615.1 Massilia sp. P2_C2
ATCGCCACCTGGTCGGGGCGCATCGCCGCGGCGTCGGGCAGCGCATCGCCTGCGGGCAGTGAAGGCGCCGGCTGGGCCGCAGGCAGCGGCAGGGGCAGCGCCTCCATCTCGGCCTGCAGCAGGGCGACCGGGACGGCGGCCGCGACCGCGTCGACCGCCGTCGCCGGCAGCGTGCCGGGCGCGGTCGCGGGTACGACGACGGGCGGAAGGGCGGAGATGGAAAGGCTKGCCATGATCTCGGCAGTATAAAGTCGAAAGGCCAGCGTGCGGCTGGCCTTTCATGAAGCCCGGCCATACTGGCCCGGGCGTTGTTGGCCTGGCGGCCCTGCGATTACTGCAGCAGGGACATGACCATCGACGACATGCTGTTGGTCTGCTTCAGCATGGCGGTACCAGCTTGCATCAGCATCTGGTTCGACGTCATGTTCGACGATTCGGTCGCGAAGTCGACGTCCATGATGCGGCCGGTTGCGGCTTGCGTGTTGCTCGAGATGTTCGACAGGTTGTTATAGACGTGGTCGAGGCGGTTCGCCGCGCCGCCGAGGGCCGAACGGGTGGCGCCCAGCTTGTCGAGCGCGTCCTTGATGTTGTCCATCGCGGTGGTCGGAGAGCCGCCGGTCAGTTCGGTGCCAGCAACGGTAGCCGACGGGGCGGCGTAGTTCTTCGAGACGAGGCCCAGCGCGGTGTCCAGGTCGGCCACGCTGCCGACGGTGCCGAGACCCGACAGGTCGAGCGTCATCTGTTCGCTGCTGCTGGCGCCGATCTGGAAGGTCATCGCGCTGGCGATGGTACCGCCGCTCAGCAGCGCTTTGCCGCCGAAGGTGGTGTTCTTCATGACGTTGTTCAGTTCGTTGCCCAGCGCGTCGAACTCGGACTGCATTGCGGTCTGGTCGCTGGCGGTCGACGACGCGTCGGCAGACTGGGTCGCCAGATCCTTCATGCGGGTCAGGATGTTGCTGACTTCATTCAGCGCGCCGTCGGCGGTCTGCAGCATCGAAGTCGAGTTCTGAGTGTTGCGCATCGCCACGGCCATGCCGCTGGTCTGGGCTTTCAGGCGGGTCGCGATCTGCAGACCGGCGGCGTCGTCCATCGACGAGTTGATGCGGTAGCCGGTCGACAGGCGGGTCATCGAGGTCGACAGGGCGCTCTGGGTACGGGTCAGGGAATTTTGTGCGGAAAGCGAAGCGGCGTTGGTGTGAAGGCTCAGCATGATATGGCTCCTAAAGGCTTGAAATCTGTTGGGAGGTTGCGCATCTCGCGCTCTCACAAGTACAAGACGACCATTTAGCTTGGGTCATTAAATTCCGGACGGAAATTTTTTTAAAAAATATTTTGAAGTCGGAAACGTATGCGGCGGGCCCGGATGTTGTCGTTTTGACTGTTGCATCCTTGATAGCCTGCCGCACGGCGTCTTTACAGCTTGCCGCTGATCGAGAGGCCGAACCAGCGCGGCACGGCCGGCGTGGTCGAGTTCCAGGTGGCCGCCAGCGGCGCATGGTTCTTGAACGCATTCTTCACGATCAGGCTGACGTCGTACGAACCGTCGCGCTTGCCGATGCCCAGCGCGAGGTCGGTGATGCCCGAGGCGCCGATCCAGCCATAGTCGGACAAGGCGACGTCGGAGTTGTAGCGCGTGTTATAGGCGGTATTGAAGCTCGCACGGACGTCGTGCTGGTCCGACACCGGCACGCGGTAGTCGCCGCCCACGTTGAACGTCCACTTCGACACGCCCGGCAGCGTCTGCCCCGTCACGTCGCGGTAGGGCGCGGCGCCGGCATAGCCGTTCTCCACCGGCTGGGCCGAATTGCTGAACTCTTTATAGACGGCGTTGGTGTAGGCGCCGGCAAAGCGCAAGGTCACATTCTTGATGCCGGTGTAGGCGCCGTCGAACTCCAGGCCCTTGGACTGCACTTTCGGCACGTTGCCGGTGGCCGTCGTGTAATAGCTCTGGCCATCGTTGTTGAGCTGCGTCGTGTAGACGTCCAGCACGCGCACGGCCTGCTGGTAATTCTTCACGTTCATCAGGAACAGGTCGGCGTTGAGCAGCAGCGCGCGGTTCAGGAAGGCCGATTTCACGCCGATCTCGAATGCGCTGGTGCGTTCCTTGTCGACCAGGTTGGATACGCCGTTCGTCAGTTGCGAGATGCCGGCCTTCTCGCCATATTGCCACGACGTGTAGCCGGTCAGGTCCGGATTGAACTTGTACGTGGGGCTCAGCACGAACGACTTCAGGTTGCCGATATAGGGCTGGGCCTGCGTGGGGTTGAACAGCACGCCGATCTGCGCCGCGCGGATCGCCTTGGCGTCCGCGACCTGCTGCTGCTGCGCGGCGCTGAGGCTGCCGTAGGACGGCGCGTTGAAGTATTTCTGCGCCACGGCGTCCGCCAGGCCCAGTTGCGTCGCCGTGTTGCCGGCCAGGAGTCCACCCTTGGCGTCCGAGCCGAAACCGCTCAGCTGCACGTTGCCGACGACGGCCGGATTGAGTTCGGGCGCGAAGCCGTTGTCGAAGATGACGGCGCTGCCGGCGTTGGTGCGGTTCTCGTGCGTCAGGCGCGCGCCCGTGGTCACGGTCAGCGCGTCGGTCAGGTGCCAGTTGGCCTGGGCGAACACGGCCTCGCTCTTGTTGACGATGTGCTGGGTGCCGGACGGCGAGTTGAACGCCATCGACACGCCGTCCAGCGAATTGAACAGCAGGTTGCGGCCGCTGGCGTCGGCGTACAGCCGGTTGTACTGGCCGGCGTTGGCGAACCAGGCGCCGGCGTCGCTGCCCCAGATCCTCCGGTACGTGGCGTCGTTGTTCACCTTCATCAGGAAGATGCCGGTCTGGTAATCGACGAAGCCGCCCGGCTGCGAGCTGAGGCGCAGCTCCTGCGTCACCTGGCGGTAGTCGTTCCAGAAGCCGCCCGAGTTGCGGTTGATGTCGAACGGCGTACCTTCGTCGTTGCTGGCGTCGAAGTGGTAATCCTTGTACGCGCTGATCGACGTCAGGTTGTGGCTGCCCAGGTTCCAGTTCAGGTCGAGCGTGGCGCCATTGCTGCCCGTGACGAGCGGCCGCGCGTTGTCGTAGTCGACCGAGTTCGTGCCGCCGCCGTACAGGTAGTTGCCCGCATACGTGTAATTGCTTTGCTGCGTGAACCAGCTGCGCTGCAGGCGGGTGCCGTTGTCGGTGGCAAGCGTGTTGACCGTGCCGTTCGACCAGACCGCCGGCGTCGGCGTGTAGATGGTGCGGCTGTTCGTGGTCTCGCCGGCGCGCGGCTGGGCGTCGAGCGCGACGCGGGCGCTGAAGTCCTGCGTGGGCGTGAACAGGAATTGCACGCGGCCCGACACGCGGTCCTTGTTGCTGAACGTGATGTCCGGGTTGTACGTGTTCTTCATGTCGCCCTGGCCCTTGGTGGCGCTCAGCGCGACGCGGTAGGCCAGCAGGTTATCGACCAGCGGACCGCCGCCCGCATAACGGGCCTGCACCGTGTCCAGCTGGCCCAGCGTGAGCGAGTACGACGCGTCCGGCGTGAACGATGGCCGGCGCGTGTTGACGGCGACGACGCCGACACTCGTGCTCTTGCCCAGCAACGTGCCCTGCGGGCCGCGCGTCACCTCGACGGTGTCGACGTCCGTGAAGTCGAAGCTGGAGGAGAGGGCGTTGTAGGCATAGTTGACGCCGTCGACGATCAGGCCGACGCTCGGATCCTGCGCCTCGGTCTGGCCCTGCTTGCCGATGCCGCGGATGGACAGGCTCGACGTGCGCTGGTTGCCCTGGTTCCAGGTGACGTTGGCGGCGCGCTGCGTCAGCGACTTGATGTCGGTGGCGTTCAGGCGGTCCAGTTCCTTGCCGGTGACGACCGACACCGACAACGGCACGTCCTGCAGGCGTTCCAGGCGGTTGCGGCTGCGGACCGTCACCTCGCCCAGCGCCTGCGGTTCTTCTGCCACGGCGGCCGTGGCCGGTGCGGCCGGCGTGTCGGCGACCGGCGTACCGGCGGCCGGCGTACCGGCGGCGGGTGCGGCCGCGGCGGTCCCGCCCTGGTTGGCGATGATCTGTTTCAGTCGCGCGATTTCGGCCTGCAGTTCGGCCACGGTGGGCGTCGCCTCGGCCGCATGCAGCGGGGCGCTGAACAGGGCTGCACCGGCCAGCACGGCGGCAATCGGGACGAGGCGGAACGGCAACGTGGCGCTGTGTGCAATTTTCTGATGAGTCATTACGGGCTTTCTGAAACGGGGAAGAAAACATTCTTTCTGCAAATCCCGTACCACCCGAAAACGACGTGAAATGGGGCCGCGCTGTTACCAGGGCAACAGCGCGGCGGCCCGTATCAGGCAGAACTGTTGAAAATCCAACAGCCTTCTACAGCTTGCCGCTGAAGACGAGGCCGAACCAGCGGGGATACGGATTCGGCGCATAGCTGACCCAGCCCGCTTCGTGCGCAAGGCTGTTGGTGAGGTTCTTGACCACCAGGGTCACGTCAAAATTGCTCCTGGTGCCGATGCCGACGGCCAGGTCGGTCGTGCTGCTGCCCGGCACCCAGCCCCAGTCGGACAGCGTGTCCGTATTGTTGTAGCGGCTGGTGAACGCGGTGTTGAAGCTGGCGTGGAACGTGTGGCCTCCGCGCACCGGCAGGCGGTATTCCGCGCCCAGGTTGCCCGTCCAGCGCGCGGCGCCGGGCAAGGTCAGGCCGCTCTGGTCCACGTACGCCGTCGGCAGATAGCCCAGTTCGTCGGGCTTGGCCGCCAGCGGGAAGCTGACATAGCGGGCGTCGTTGTACGCGCCGGAGAAGCGCACGTTCAGGTTCTGGATACCGCTCCAGGCGCCGTCGAATTCCCAGCCCCGCGCGCGCGCCTTCGGCACGTTGCCCTGCGCCGTGACATAGGCGAGCGGATTGGCCTGGCCGTTCGCGATGTTGGTCTGCGTGGTGAAGTCGTCGACCACGCGCACCGTGGTCTGGTAGTCGCGGATCTTCATCAGGAACAGGTCCGTGTTGAAAATCAGCGTGCTGTTCAGCAGGCTCGATTTGAGCCCGATCTCGAAGGCATTAGTCTTTTCGGGCCGCACATTGGCCGACACGCCGTTGACGTTCAGCGCGGATCCCGACTTCTCGCCGTACTGCCACGACGCATAGGTCGTGTACTGGTCGCTGATGCGCCACGACGGGCTGAGCACCGCCGTGAACAGGTTGTCGTTGTAGCGGCTCGTCACGCCACTGATGATCTGGCCGATCTGGCCCGCGCGCACCGCCTTGGCGGCGGCCACCTGCGCCTTTTGCGCGGGCGTGAGGCCGTTGTAGGCGTCGCCGGGATTGGTGCCCGCGCCCGTGCCGAAATAGCGGTTCGCCACGGCGTCGGCAAGGGCCAGCTGGGCCGCCGTGTTCCCGGCCTGCAGCACGCCATTGCTGCCGCTGGCGAAGCCGCCCAGCGCCACGCCGCGTACCGCCACCGGATTCAGCGCGGCGCCGGATCCATTGGCTTCCAGCAGCCGGGTGTCCGTCGTCGACCGGTTCTCGTGCGTCACGCGCAAGCCACCGGTCAGCGCGAACGCGTCGTCGATATGCCAGGTCGTGTTGCCATACCAGGCCGTGCTCTTCGTCTTCACCCAGGTGTCGCCCTGGACGAGGCCGTCGTTCAGGCTGTCGGCGAGCAGGGCCAGCCCCGCGCCCCGGTTGGCGCCCGCATTGGTGTCGAGCGCGGCGTACTGCCCCGTCGTGGCGAACCAGGCGCCGGCATCCGATCCCCAGCCGGTCTTGGACTGGATGTCGTCCTTCGTCTGCAGGTAATAGAGGCCGGTCACGTAGTCGAACGGGCCTCCCGGTTTCGACTGCAGCTTGAACTCCTGGCTGAACTGCTGGTAGAACACGCCGCCGCCGCCGTTGCGGTTGATGTCGAACGGCGTACCCTCGTCGTTGTGCGCATCGAAGCTGTACTTGCGCGTGGCCGTCAGCGAGGTGAGGGTGGCGGCCGGCAGCTTCCACGTCAGCTCCGCCGAGGCGCCCTTGTTGGAGACCGTCTGGCCCTGGTTTTCGTTGAAGTTCAGGTTGTTGTCGCCGATGTAGTTATTGTCGTAGGTGTAAGGCCTGCCGTTGAAGTCGCGGCCCGCGAACCACGCGCGACCCGGGGTACGGACGCCCGCCGCATTCGTGTAACCCGCCAGCTTGGCGCGCACCGTGGTGCCGCTCGGATCCGTCAGGCTGCCGTCGGCGAAGCGGTCCGGCTGGTTGTGGTAGAAGGTCAGGCCGTTCTGCAGCTGCGGCGCGTGCGGCTCCAGGTCGGCGCTGATGCGGGCATTGAAATCGGCCGTGGGTGTGAACAGGAATTGCACGCGGCCGCTGACGCGGTTCTTGTTGTAGAGGCTGTAGTTGGTGTCGAAGTTATTCGTATAAAAGCCGCGGCTGCGGTTGACGACGAACGAGCCGCGCCAGGCCAGCAGGTCCTCGAGCACGGGACCGCCCAGGTTGGCCTTGGCGATCACGGTGTCGCGCTGGCCGAAGCCCAGCTGGTAGTCGGCGCTCGGGTAGAAGTCGGGCCGCTTGGTGTTGACGGACACCACGCCGGAACTCGCGCCCTTGCCGCCCAGCGTCCCCTGCGKGCCGCGCACGACGTCGACCGTGTCGATGTCGTAGATGTCGAAGTTGGCGAGCTGCGTGAGGCCGTAGGCGACGCCGTCGACGACCATGCCCACGCTGGGATCCTGCGTCTCCGTGAACGAGCGCTTGCCCAGGCCGCGGATCGACAGCGAGGCGCCACGCGTATTGTTCTGGTTGAACTGGATGTTGGCGCCGCGCTTGGTGATCGCGGAGAGGTCCTGGGCGAGTTCGCGGTCCAGTTCCGCGCCGGAGACGACGGAGATCGACAGCGGCACTTCCTTCAGCGTCTCGATTTTCTTTTTGCCGCGCACGGTGACGTCGCCCAGTGCCTGCGGTTCTTCTTCCGCGGGCGCGGCCGCGACGGTCGGCGCCGGCGGCGGCGCGGCGGGCGCGGGGATGTTCTGCCCGGCCAGCGCCTGCCTGAGCTGCGCGTTCTCTGCCTGCACCTGCGCAAGCCGGGCCTGCAGCCCGGCCACGGTGGGCGGCGTGCCGCCCGCCTGGCC
>NZ_JBFUDR010000309.1:0-7069 GCF_056404615.1 Massilia sp. P2_C2
GGAGACATGGTCCCATCACGTATCACCGTCGCGGCCGCCGCGGCCGGCCTGGCCGGCGCCCTGCTCTGCACGGCCGCCGCCGCCCAGCGCTCCGTGCCCGGGACGACGCCCGCCGGCACGCCCAAGGACGCGCAGACGCGCATGCTGGAATCGGGCGCCAGGATTCTGCAGGGCAACGCGCCGCTGGCCGGGTTCGACATCTACCTGAACGGCTTCCACCCGATGAAGGACAATCCCGAGATGCAGGTCGAGGCGCACCATTTCTGCCGCCAGATCAACGAAGACCTGGCGCAATGCGTCCTGTTCGACGGCAACACGCGCACGGCGAACCTGAACGGCATCGAATACATCATCTCGGAAAAAATGTACGCCATCCTGCCGCCCGAGGAGCGCCAGTACTGGCATCCGCACAACGGCGAGATCCTCAGCGGCCAGTTGATCGCACCCGGCCTGCCGGCGGCGGCGGAGCACGCGTTGATGAAGAAGAAGATGAACAGCTACGGCAAGACCTGGCACGTGTGGAATACGGGTGTCAACGGCAAGACGGGCGACAGCGTGCCGCTGGGGCCGCCGATGCTCGCGTGGTCGTTCAACCGTGACGGCGAAATGCTGCCGAACCTGCAGGAAGAACGCGATACCCGGATGAAGGTGCATACTGGCGACAAGCGCAAGGCGCGCGCCGACCTGAAGCCGCTCGCGCATCCGCAGGGTGGCGTCGACGTATTGAAGGGACAGTTCCCGCGGCCGACGCAGGACATCCCGGGCGTCGTCGACAGCGCGCCGCGCCCCCGCTGACGCCAGCAACAATCTATTGCTTTATAGATTGTAATTTTATAGAATGAGCGCATGGACACCCGTACCCATCCCCAGGTGGACGCCATGCGTGCCGCCGCCGCCCAGGCCGGCGGCCTGCTGAAGGCGCTCGCGAATCCGGATCGCCTGCTCTTGCTGTGCCAACTCACCCAGGGCGAACAGACCGTGGGCGCGCTGGAGGCGGCGCTCGGCATCCGTCAGCCGACGCTGTCGCAGCAGCTGGGCGTGTTGCGCCAGGAAGGCCTCGTGGCCACGCGCCGCGACGGCAAGCAAATCCATTACAGCGTGGCGAGCCCGGAAGCGCTTGCCGTGCTGCGGCTGCTGTACCAGCTTTACTGTCCCAAGGAGGACTGATCATGCAAATCGACTGGCTCCACTTCACCCCGTGGGATGCGCTCGCGGGCGGCATCCTGATCGGCCTGGCGACCGCGCTGCTGCTGATCGCCAATGGCCGCGTCGCCGGCATCAGCGGCATCCTCGGCGGCCTGCTGCGCCCGGCGCGCGGCGACATCGCCTGGCGCCTGTGCTTCGTGCTCGGGCTGTTCCTCGCGCCGCTCGTCTGGCTGACGATGCGCGCGATGCCGCCCGCGCAGATCGACCACTCGCCCGCCATGCTGGCCATCGGCGGCCTGCTCGTGGGCATCGGCACGCGCTTCGGCTCCGGCTGCACGAGCGGCCATGGCGTGTGCGGTATYGCGCGCCTGTCGCCGCGTTCCCTGCTGGCCACCGCGTGTTTCATGGCGGCCGGTTTCATCACCGTATTCGTCGTGCGCCATGTCGTGGGGCACTAAAGGAGCGACCATGAACCTCGTCACCGCCTTCGTGTCCGGCCTGCTGTTCGGCGCCGGCCTGATCCTCTCCGGCATGAGCAACCCGGCCAAGGTGCTCGCCTTCCTCGACGTGGCCGGCGCATGGGATCCGTCGCTGCTGTTCGTGATGGTGGGCGCGATCCTCGTCGCCGCCTTCGCGTTCCGCTACGCCCGCACGCGCGTGCGCCCCCTGTTCGGCCACCGCATCCACGTGCCGGGCGCCGGCCGTATCGACATCCCGCTCGTGCTGGGCAGCGTCACGTTCGGCATCGGCTGGGGGCTGGTCGGCTATTGTCCCGGCCCGGCGCTAACGGCGCTGGCCGTCGGCGGCCGCTCCACCTTGCTGTTCGTTGCCGCGATGGTGGCGGGCATGGCAATATTCGAGGTAGCCGAGCGCATCCGTGCCAGCCGCCGTGACYCCAACCTTGCTGGTCCGCACGTCGCGGCCGGTCCAACGGGAGAGTGAATGCAGATGAATCCGATCCAGCTGTTCGACGCGGTGTCGTCGACGTACACGTACCTCCTCACCGCGCCGGGCAGCGATGCCGCCGTCATCATCGACCCGGTCGACCACCATTGCGAGCGCGACCTCGCCCACGTGGCACGGCTCGGCTTGCGTCTGGAATACATCATCGAGACCCATGTGCATGCCGACCACGTGACGTCGGCGGGACGACTGCGCCAGTTGACGGGAGCGCATACCGCCGTCCCGGGTGGCTGCGAGGTGCCGCCGGCCGAGGTGCAGCTGCGCGACGGCGACGTCATCCGCTTCGGCGGCGGCGAGACGATCACGGTGCTGCACACGCCCGGCCACACGGCGGGCAGCATGTGCTACGTCTGGCGCGGCAATGTGTTCACGGGCGACACCCTGTTGGTCGACGGTTGCGGCCGCACGGATTTCCAGGGCGGCAGCGCGGCGGCACTGTACGACAGCATCACGACGAAGCTGTTCGCCCTGCCGGATGCGACGCGCGTGTGGCCGGGGCATGACTACAAGGGCCAGGCCGTGTCGACCATCGGCTGGGAAAAGGCGCACAACGCGCGTCTATCCGGCCGCGGACGGGACGATTTCGTTGCGCTGATGAACGGGTTGCATCTGCCACAGCCGAAACTGATCGACATCGCCGTGCCGGCGAACCGCAATCTCGGGCTGCCGCATGGTGTTTGACGCATCTTTATCGTGATCCGTCACGTTAAAACGACCGCTTTGCATGGCCGGCGGCCACAGGCACGACCGTCTCCATTAGAATCCGTTTCTTTTTGACGTCCTCCCCACTCTGAAGGACGGGGATTCCTACAGCTAGCGTCGCACGTCCGCGACGGAGAATGTTTATCGCAGCATTGGTATCGCGATCATGTCGACAACCGCAAACACTACACTGCCAATCTCTTATTCCAAGGTCTGCGATACCTTTCGGCCGCGAATCGGGCATGGCGCCGCAATCCGAACAGACCTGGGTAGTAAAACTTTCATCGACTTCCTCGAACCAGGCGCCATGCYTAACAGCCTTGTACGCCAGTTGATGTCGGAAGGTCGACCAGCCGGCATCGAGAACAGACTTCGCCATGCCGGTCCTGGCGAGTCTGGCGGCGGCGACATTGCCGACCGCGATGTAGTCGAATTGCCGGACAATGCGGTCCGACAGCTTGTGCAGGAAGTCGCTGCGACGGTTTGCAATCTTYGCGTGGATCGCCTGGACGCGCCGCTTCTTGTTGGCGCGCTGCGCCAACGCAAGYGCTTCTTCGGCACCACGATAGATCCGCTGCGCTTCTATCTTTTCGCCCGTGGAAAGCGTCGCGAAGTCTTTCAGGCCGAGGTCGATACCGACACCGTGCAGCGGTTGCCGGGCATCGATATCGGGCGCGGCCACGTCGATCACGATATTCAGGTACCAGTGCCCGCGCGCGTCGCGCGARAAGTTGGTGCCGTCCCTGATCTTCCCTTCGGGCAGCGGCCGGCTGTTGAAGACGCGGAAGGTATTGCCCGCGAAGCGAAAGGCATCGCCTTCCCGCTTCAGTTCCCGCCCCTTGATCGGTACCCAACCCAAGGAACGCTTGCCGCGATAGCGAAGATAAGGCCGCTTCATTTGCGAACGCGATTTGGCGTACTGTTCGCAGACCGCRTTSACSGTCCCGGAATGCAAGCCCAGTTCCTTGCTGCTGCCGGTCGTCAGCTTGTTCAGGTCGAAACCCGACAGCCAGGGGCGGCCAAAACGCAGCGCATCCTTTTGCCGRTCRTTGCAGTAATTCCAGACAAMGTTACACGCATGCGACTGCCTGTTGAGCAGCCCGTTAAGGGATTTCACGCGGTAACGATAAACAAGAATCATGCTGTGACTATATACAGCATTTTTGACAACCGAAAGGCATCGATTGCTGCGCAATCGGCTCCTTTCCTCCCCGCCCTGAAGGACGGGGTTTCTCGGAGTACCTGATGAAGAATGTGTTGAAACTGGCAAGCGCGGGCGTGGTCGCCGGGGTGTTGTCCATGGCGGCCTGGAGTGGCCCGGCCGTCGCGGCGGAGGACCATCCGGCCGTCAAGCGCCCGTTCGACCTGCCGCCGTCGGCTGACCTGAACTACGCCATCGGCGCACGCCAGCACGGGTTCAGCCTGAGCGGCGATGCGCTGCTGACCTGGCGCGCGAGCGCCACGAAGTACACCATCAGCGCCGAGTCGCGCGTGGCGATGCTGGGCAAGCTGACGGAAAACCGCAGCACGGGTGTCGTCGACGCCTGGGGCCTGGCCCCGACCGAGTACTTCGACAAGCGCTTCCGCAAGGACCCGACGACGGCCACCTTCGACCGCGACGGCAAGACCATCACGTTCAGCGAGGGCGACAAGTCGTATCCGATCAGGGGCGGCGAGCAGGATCGCGTATCGATCTCCTGGCAGCTGGTGGCGGTCGCCCGGGCCGCGAAGGACAAGTTCAAGCCGGGCTCGGAATGGCGGTTCTTCGTCATCGGCCCGCACGATGCCGATCCGTGGACCTTCCGCGTGGTCGGCCGTGAAAAAGTCCAGGCCGGGGCCGCGTTCGGCGAGGTGGATGCCGTCCACGTGATGCGCGCGCCGCCGCCGGGTTCGAAGGACCAGGCCCTCGACCTGTGGCTGGCGCCCGGACTCGAATGGTATCCGGTCAAGCTGCGGTTCAGCGACAACGACCGGGATTACGTCGAGCAGACGCTGGAAAAGATCACGAAGAAATAACCGTCGGCCAGTCGCAGACGTAGTCCGGCGCCGCGACCGTGCAATGCGCGTCCGGCACCGGTGTCCCGCGCGCCTGCGCGAGGGGCAGTACGCCGGCCCAGGCCGCGATGCCCAGGTCTTCCTCGTCGTCGTCGGGCGGACCGCTGCGCGTCTTGCAGGCTGCCTCGGCCAGCGGGATGCACATGACGGTCGTGGCCGCGTATTCCTTGTCGTTCCCCGGCCGCACCTCGGCTTGCCGGCCCGGCGCCAGGTGGTCCATGAAGTCTTCCAGCGCCTGCCGCTTGGCCGGCTCCCCGACGGTCTCGAAACGGCCGTAGATCATCGCGCTGCGGTAATTCATCGAATGATTGAAGGCGGAGCGCGCCAGCACGAGGCCGTCCAGGTGCGTGATCGTCACGCAGCAATCCTGTTCGGCCAGGCGCTGCAGCATGCGGCTGCCGTTCGAGCCGTGGATGTACAGGAAATCGCCGCCGCGCCAGCAGGCGGTGGGGATGCAGTGCGTGCCGTGCGCGTCGGTGAAGGCGATGTGGCAGACGTAGGCGGCATCGACGATGGCGTGCAGCAGGGCGGGATCCCAGGATGCTTTGGATGCGCCGCGCTTGACTTCGGTACGGGTGGAAGGAGCAGTATTCATGGCCTCGATGGTGTGGATGGAAGCCCGACTATAATCTGCGGCATGGCTCCCGGAACAGGTCCAGAGGCGATGAATTTCATAGAGCCACGATGGACTACGCACTACTGCTCGACGCCTTCGGCCGCGTCCACGCGCGCCATGCCTGGCCGCGCCAGCGCCTGCTGCACGAATGCCTGCGCGCGGCGATCCGCGACGGCACGCTGGCGGCCGGCACTTGGGCCATGTCGCCGTCGTGGAAGGTGCCTCGGCGGGCATGCACCTGGCGCTGCGCCTGCCCGGCGGGCCGGCGTGCAATGGCCTGCTGCTCGGTTACGCGCAAGTGCCGGCCGACCGGATGGACGAACTCGTGCGGCGGCTCGCCGATGTAGGGTGGGCGGCCTCCGCCCACGCGGACGTTCGCGTCATGCATGCGTAACGCGTGGGCACAGGAGTGCCCACCCTACGTCATCGTGATATGCAATGCGTAGGGAAAAAGCTCATTCTTCCGGCCCCGGATCGTCCGGGTTGTCATTTTCCCAATGCAGGACCATCTCCTTGGGCGCACTGCCGATCTTGACGGTGCGCTTGAACGTCTTGCCCTCGGCCGCCGCGCTGATCCGATAAGTGCCCGGCGGCAGCTTCGCAAAGAACATCGGCCCCGTGTTCGCCGCGCTCACCAGGGCGTTGCCCTTGGCGTCCATGATGTCGAGCTGGACGTCGGAACGGTAGGCGCCGCTCTGCTTGGTGGCAAAGGTCAGCTGCAGGTTGTAGTCGGCGCGCAGGGCCTGCATCGTGGCCTGCTCTTCCTGGCCGACGCCGCCATTGACATAGGTGATGCCGTTCTGTTGCTTGGGGGTGGGGGCCGCCAGGGTGGCGGTCGACGTCAGGCAGGCGGCCAGCACGACGGCTGCGGCTACAAGTGTGCGTTGCATGGCATTCCTCCTTGTTAAATGTAAATTTCGCAACGTTCATTATTATGCGAACCACAGATGGGCGGCGCGCGGCTGAGGTTGCTTGATTGACATTCAAGCGGCGCTTCGCACCGTTGCATATTCGCCAGATGTGAACCCCGGCAAGCCGTTCCGTATAAGTTGCCAAGCCTTAACTGATATACTGGCGCCCCCGCGCCCGCCGGCTTCCTGTGCCGCGCGCGACAGCAGACTGGTAAGCCTTACGATGATCGACAACCTGGCGGCAGCCGCCGCCGACTCCCAATTCCCAGCGCTCGAAGAGCTCGACCCGCTGCAGACCCACTTCCAGGAGGGGGTGGCGCCGGACGAGATCGAGCAGGTGTATCACCTCAAGCGCGCGCAGCCGATGCTGCAGGCGTTCACGGCGCTGTTCCACGGCTCGCAGGACGGCGTCATCGTGCGCCTGCTCGTGCTGCGCGAACTCGCGTCCGATGCGATGGATTCCGCGTTCTCGCGCGCCGACATCAACACGAAGTTCGCCTACCTGATCCCGGAAAGCCTGGAGACGGTGCTGGGCCGCCTGCGCAGCCACGGCCTGCTCGCGTGGGACAACCCGGCCGCCGTCTACCGGATCACGCCGCTGGCGCGCAACGTGCTGGCCGCGCTCGATACCTTGCTCGCCCTCGGCAAGCCGGACGAGGACGAGGCCGAGATGGGC
>NZ_JBFUDR010000310.1:0-7052 GCF_056404615.1 Massilia sp. P2_C2
CTGTTTTCCTGGACCAGTTGCGACAGGATCAGACCCAGGCGCACGCGGCGCTCGGCCTTAGTGGCGAACAGGTCGGCCGGGAACGGCAGGCTCTTGACGTCCATGCCGCGCTGGGCCATATCCTGGCGGGTCTGCTCGGCCAGGCGCTGCGAATCCTGTTCGATCATGACCTTCGGCACGTCCATTTCGGTGTGCTTGACGAGGGCGTCCATCACGGCTTCCTTGTTGCGAGCCTTGATGCGGGCGTTGACTTCACGCTCCAGGTTGACCTTGATGTCTTCGCGCATCTTTTCGATGCTGCCGTCTTCGATGCCCAGCGACTGGGCGAACTCGGCGTCGACTTCCGGCAGGTGCGCCCACTCCAGCTTCTTCAGCGTGATGGTGAACTCGGCGGTCTTACCGGCCACGTCCTTGCCATGGTAGTCTTCCGGGAAGGCCAGCGGGAACGTCTTGCTTTCGCCCACTTTCAGGCCGACGGTCGCGGCTTCGAATTCCGGCAGCATGCGGCCTTCGCCCAGCACGAAGGCATAATCTTCAGCCTTGCCGCCCGGGAACTCAACATTGTCGATGACGCCAACGAAGTCGACGGTCACGCGATCGCCGTTCGCTGCGACCGGCTCGCCACCGTCGCCGTGCTCACCGGCTTCGCCCTTGGTGTGGAAGTGGACGCGCTGCTTGCGCAGGATGTCGATGGTCTTGTCGATCTCGGCGTCGGTGACGTCGGTCTTGACGGTTTCGATCTCGATGCCCTCGAGGGCCGGCAGCGCGACTTCCGGGTAGACTTCGAAAGTCGCGTCGAAGGCCAGCATGCCTTCCGGCGCGTCCTGTTTCGGTTCGATTTTCGGCATGCCGGCAACGCGCAGCTGGGCTTCGTTGGTGGCGTCGTTGAACGCCTGGCCAACGCGGTCGTTCAGCACGTCGGATTCGATCTGGTAGCCGTACTGCGCGGCGACCATCTTCAGCGGCACCTTGCCCGGACGGAAGCCCGGAGCACGAGCAGTCTTGGCCTGCCTCTTGAGGCGCTTTTCAACTTCCGTACGAACGTCGCTCAGCGGAAAAGAGATCGTCAAGCGACGCTCGAGTTTACCCAGGTTTTCGACTGCAGTTGCCATTGTAAAAATCGTCCAAAAAAATAATTATTCGTGGTGCGAGGAAGGGGACTCGAACCCCTACACCATTGCTGGCGTCAGGACCTAAACCTGGTGCGTCTACCAATTTCGCCATCCTCGCTCAGGATTGCTGCATCTTGCCACAAAAACAAAGGGCGCCCGACAATGAAACCGGCCGCCCTGCATCCAAATGTCTAGGGGCTACAACTTCAACCCGATATTTTACTGGATTTTGTGACACGATTGGGCACATTTTGATTCGTGCGTGCCCCTATTAAATTCATCCAATATTTCAAGCATTTAGGTAGGATGGGCACCCGTGCCCCACGCGGAAGCCGACCTGATGCCGGCGTCGCGCGTGGGCTCGGGGAGCCCACCCTACGCGGGCGTTGTTACGCGCACGGGGCGCTTCACGCGGAACCACGCCGCGTACAGCGCCGGCAGGAACAGCAAGGTGAGCGCCGTCGCCACCAGCAGCCCGCCCATGATCGCCACGGCCATCGGCCCCCAGAACACGGAATGCGACAGCGGGATCATCGCCAGCGCCGCGGCGGCCGCCGTCAGCAGGATCGGCCGGCAACGCCGCACGGCGCTCTCGACGATCGCTTCCCACGCCGGGTGCCCGGCCGCGATGTCCTTTTCGATCTGGTCGACGAGGATCACGGAATTGCGCACCACCATGCCGAACAGCGCGATCACCCCCAGATTGGCGACGAAGCCGAACGGCTGGTGGAACAGCAGCAGCGCCATCGCCGCGCCCGCGATGCCCAGCGGCCCCGTCAGGAAGACCATCACCGAGCGTGAAAAACTGTGCAACTGCAGCATCAGCAGGGTGAACACGATGAACAGCACGAGCGGCACATTGGCCGAGATCGAGTCCTCAGCCTGGGAGCTGTTCGCGCCCTCGCCTTCCAGCTTGATACGGTAGCCGGCCGGAAGCTTCGCACGGATCGCTTCCAGTTTCGCATTCACCTGGTCGGAGACGGTCGGCCCCTGCACGCCTTCGACGACGTCGGACTGGACCATGATCGCCCACTCGCGGCCATAGCGCTGCACGACGCCGGGCTCCCACACGAATTCGATGTGGGCAAGCTGGGACAGCGGCACGGCCTTGCCGGACGGCGTCGGCACGTTCGTCCCGGCGAGCACGGACATGTTCGATCGTTCCTCCACCGGCTGGCGCACGACGATGTCGATCAGCCRATTGCTCTCGCGGAACTGGCCGACCGTCGCCCCCGACAGCACGGTGGCGATGGTGCGACGCACGGCCTGCGACGTCACGCCCAGTGCGCGCATCTTGTCCTGGTCGAGGTCGAGGCGCAGCACTTTCACGGACTCGTTCCAGTTGTCGTTCACGCCCACCGTGTTCGGATTGGCGATCATGATTTCCTTGACCTGGTCGGCAACCTTGCGCACGACGCCGATGTCCGGCCCCATCACCTGGAACTGCACGGGATACGGCACCGGCGGTCCGTTCGGCAGCAGCTTCACACGGCCGCGCACTTCCGGGAAATCGTTCTTGAACACGTTCTCGATCTTGAGCTTCAGCGCGTCGCGCTGGGCGACCGTCTTCGGCAGCACGACGAATTGCGACACGTTCGACGCCGGAAAGATCTGGTCCAGCGGCAGGTAGAAGCGCGGACTGCCCGTGCCGATGTACGACGTCACGCTGACCGTCTCCGGCTGCGCGCGCGCGAACGCTTCGAATTTCTTTGCCAGCGCCTCGTTGACGGCGAAGCTCGTGCCTTCCGGCGTCCACATCTCGACCATCAGCTCGGGACGGCTGGAATCGGGGAAGAACTGCTTCTCGATGAACTTGAAGCCGAACACGCCCAGCACGAACACGGCCAGCGACAGCGCGATCGTCGTCTTGCGCCATTCCACGCAGCGGTCGACGAGCCGGCGGAAGCGTGCGTACGCCGGGGTGTCGTAGACGTCGTGGTGTCCGTCGCCGTGCGGATTCACRCGCAGCAGGAGGAAACCGATGTAAGGCGTGAACGTGACGGCCACGACCCACGACACGATCAGTGCAATCGCGTTCACGGAAAACATCGCGAACGTGTATTCGCCAGCCGCCGATTTCGCCAGGCCGATCGGCAGGAAGCCCGCGGCCGTGATCAGCGTGCCGGTCAGCATCGGGAACGCCGTCGACGTGTAGGCGAACGTGGCAGCCTCGAAGCGCGACATGCCCTCTTCCATCTTCCGCACCATCATCTCGACGGCGATGATGGCATCGTCCACCAGCAGGCCCAGCGCGATGATCAGGGCGCCCAGCGAGATCTTGTGCAGCGAGATGTCGAACACGCGCATGAGGAGGAAAGAAATCGCCAGCACGAGCGGGATCGTCAGCGCCACGACGAGGCCGGGGCGCACGTCCAGGCGGTACTTGCGCCCCGGCTTCGTGTTCTTGTGCAGGCCGAGCGCGACGAACGACACCGCGAGCACAACGACGATCGCCTCGATCAGGCTGCGCATGAACTCGCCGACGGACGCCGTGACGGCGGCCGGCTGGTTCGCCACGCGTTCGAGTTCGATGCCGACGGGGAGCTGGCTCTTGATGTGCTCCACCGTCTTTTCCAGGCCCTTGCCCAGCTGGATGATGTTGCCGCCCTTTTCCATCGACACGCCGAGGCCGATGACTTCCTTGCCGTTGAAGCGCATCTTGTCGTGCGGCGGATCCTCGTAGGCGCGCTTGATGGTGGCGAAGTCGCCGAGGCGGAATGTCGTGCTGCCCGCGCGCAGGCTCAGGTCCTCCAGCTGCTTGACCGTCTTCAGGCCGCCCGTCACGCGCACCTGCAGGTTTTCCTGCGGCGTGACGAGCACGCCGGCCGACTCGATGCCGTTCTGCGTGGCGATCTGGTTCACGATCTGCTCGAACGGCACGCCCAGCTGGGAGAATTTCTGCTGCGAGAACTGGATGTTGATTCTTTCCTGCTGCACGCCGAACTGTTCGACCTTCGCGACCAGCGGCACCGCGAGCAGCTGCTGGCGCACGAAGTCGGCGTAGTCGCGCATCTCCGCATAAGTAAAACCGTCGCCGGACAGCGCGAAGATGGAGCCGTACGTGTCGCCGAATTCATCGTTGAAGAACGGCCCGATCACGCCGGGCGGCAAGGTGCCTGCGATATCGCCGACCTTCTTGCGCACCTGGTACCAGATGCCGGAGACTTCCTTCGGCGGCGACGACTCCTTCAGCTCGAGGATGATCGTGGTCTCGCCCGGCTTGGAAAAGCTGCGCAGCTTGTCGACATAAGGCGTCTCCTGCAGCTTCTGTTCGAGCCTGTCGGCGACCTGCTGGGCCATCTGCACCGAGGTCGCGCCCGGCCAGTATGCCGTAATGACCATGGCGCGGAACGTGAACGGCGGGTCCTCGTCCTGGCCCAGCTTGCCGTAGCTGATGATGCCGCCGATGAGCAGCGCGGCGATCAGGTAGCGGGTCAGCGGGATGTGTTCGAGCGCCCAGCGCGACAGGTTGAAGCCCTTCATTTGGGGGCCCCGTTCCCGTCGGGTGTCCCCCGGACACCCGACGCTTCCGCTTCCGCATCACCGCGGCGCGCCACGTCGGCCGCCAGCACCTTGACTTTCTGCCCCGGCTTGAGCAGGTTGACACCCGCCGTGACGATGGCCTGGCCGGGCTTCACGCCGCCGGCCAGCAGCACGTCGTTGCCCGACACGCCGCCCACCTGCACGGGAACGAGGCGCACGGCGCCGTTCTCGATGACCCACACGGACGTCGCGCCCTTGTTCTGGTACAGCGCCGACAGCGGCACCCTGATCGCCGAACCGGCGCCGGCATGCGCCAGCTGGACGACGGCCGTCATGCCCAGCCGGATATCGTCGCGGGCGGGGATCGCCACCTTCACCGTGTACGTGCGCGTGGCCGGATCGGCCACCGGCGACACTTCGCGGATCTTGCCGGGGATGCTGCGGTCCGGATCGGCCCACAGCCTGACCTTCACGTCGCTCACGTTGCGCAATTCATCGACCTGGTCTTCCGGCACGCCGATCACGACTTCCTTCTCGTCCGTACGCGCGACGCGCACGACGGGCGTGCCCGCCTGCACGACCTGCCCCACTTCCGCATCGATGCCCGTCACGACGCCGTCCGTGTCCGATTCCAGGCTGGCATAACCCGTCTGGTTGGCCTGCTCGCGCGACGCCGCGCGCGCCGCCTCCATGCTGGCCTGGGCCGAATGCGCGGCCGCCACCTTCTGATCGAGCACCGCCTGGCTGACGAAGTTCTGGCTGCGCAGGTCCTGGTAACGCTTCATGTCCGCGCGCGCCAGCTCGTAATTCGTCTGCGCCGCACTCAGGTTCGCCTGGGCCTGGGCCTGGCCGAGGCGCAAGTCCTGCGGGTCCAGTTGCATCAGCACCTGGCCGCGTTTGACCACGGTGCCTATGTCGACCTTGCGCGCGCTGATCTTGCCGCCCACGCGGAAGCCCAGCCGCGATTCGTAGCGGGGCCGGACATCGCCGGAAAACTCCGCCGACGAGCCGACGACGCCCGACGCCAACGTCAGTACACGCACGGGACGCACGTCTTCGGCGGGCGGGCCGGAACGGGAGCAGCCGGCGAGCAGCGCCAGCGTCATGACCACAGGGAGAACGATGGGGGCGGCGGGAAAAGCAGGCATTGGTTTCCTCATATTTAACCTACCAATTATAATCATGCAATTATCGCCAGTAAATGACTTTAGAGTCAGCAATCTAACGCGTCGCATGGCCGTCGACCACTACGAAAACTTTCCTGTCGCTTCGATCCTCCTGCCGCGCCGCCTCGTGCCCGCAGTGGAGGCGATCTATGCGTTCGCGCGCAGCGCGGACGACCTCGCCGACGAGGGCGACGCCAAGCCGGCCGAGCGCCTGGCCGCGCTGGACGCCTATGAATCGGCGCTGGACACCATCGCCGCCGGCATCCCGCCCGTGGATCCGATGTTCGCCCGGCTGGCCGCCACGCTGGCGGAACACCATCTCCCGCTGAAACCGCTGCGCGACCTGCTGAGCGCCTTCAGGCAGGATGTCGTGACGACGCGCTATCCGGATTACCCGCGCCTGCTGGATTATTGCCGACGTTCGGCCGATCCCGTCGGACGGCTGATGCTGGGCCTGTACGGCGTGGGCGATGCCACGAGCCTGCGCGAATCGGACGCGATCTGCACCGCCCTGCAGCTGATCAACTTCTGGCAGGACGTCGCCATCGACATCGCCAAGGGCCGCATCTACCTGCCGCAGGACGACCTGGCCCGCTTCGGTGTCAGCGAAGACGACATCGTGCATACCCGGACGAGCCCCGCGTGGCGTACGCTGATGCGCTTCGAGGTCGAGCGGGCGCGCGCCCTGATGCTGGAAGGCGCCCCGCTGGTCAAGCGGCTGCCGGGACGCATCGGCTGGGAATTGCGCATGGTCGTGCAGGGCGGCCTGCGCATCCTGGAAGCGATCGAGCGGGTGGAGTACGACGTGTTCCGGCGCCGCCCCCGGCTGAAGCGCCTGGACTGGCTCACCGTGGGCTGGCGCGCCTTGCGTATGTAACCCGGCAATCACCCTCCGTATCATCCCGATCGGATAAGATAGCGGACCCGCTCCGCGCGTTAATAATTTGACTATGTCCCCCGACGAATACTGCCAACAAAAGACCGCACAAAGCGGCTCCAGCTTCTACTACAGCTTCCTGTTCCTGCCGCCGGAGCGCCGGCGCGCGATCACGGCGCTGTACGCATTCTGCCGGGAAGTCGACGACACCGTCGACGAGACGACCGACCAGTCGGTCGCGCGCATCAAGCTCGCGTGGTGGCGCAACGAGGTCACGCAGATGTTCACGGGCACGCCGACGCACCCCGTGATGCTCGCGCTGCAGCCGCACCTGGCCGTCTACGACCTGAAGCACGAACACCTGCTGGCCATCATCGACGGCATGGAGATGGACCTGGACCAGTCGCGCTACCT
>NZ_JBFUDR010000311.1:0-6997 GCF_056404615.1 Massilia sp. P2_C2
TCCGTCCTGTTGCCGGCCGCCGCGCAGGCCGCGCCCATCGTCGTTTCCTCGCCGGACGGCCGCACCGCGATCCGGATCGAGCAGGACGCCAGCCAGTTCACCGTCGCCCGCCGCGGCAAGACCGTCATCGCCCCGTCGCCGCTGGGCCTGGAGCTGGACGGCGCACCCGACTTCGGCCCGCTCGCGCTTGAGCGGCGCGAGGACGTCAAGGTCGACCGCATCATTCCGCTGGTCGCCACCAAGGCGTCCTCGGCGCGTGACCACTACCGGGGCGCGACGCTGGTGTTCCGCGAGCGCACGGAAGCCGGCCGTCGCCTGGTCGTGGACGTGCGCGCCTACGACGATGGCGTCGCGTTCCGCTACCGCCTCGAGGGCAGCGACCCGGTGCGCCTGCGCGGCGAGCGGACGGCGTTCGTGCCGGCCGGGGACCCCGAATGCCTCGTGTCGGTCGCTGAAGGCGCGCACGAGGTGCCGTTCGAACGCCGGAAGGTCTCGCAGTTGCGCGACGGCGTCGGCTATGACGTGCCGGTCGTGTGCACCACGCCGGCCGGCGACACGGCGTACGCCATCACCCAGGCCAATCTGGAAGGTTATACGGGCGCTTCGCTGTGGCGCGACGGCGGCGCGCTGCGCGTGCACCTGTCGGCCGTGCCGAACCGGCCCGGCCCGGCCTACGTGTCGCACGGCGGACTGACGACGGCGTGGCGCGCCGTCCTGCTGGGCGACCGCGCCGGCGACCTGATCGGCTCGCAACTGGTCGGCAACCTGAACCCGGCGCCGCAGGGCGATTTCAGCTGGGTCAAGCCGGGCAAGGCGGCGTGGGACTGGTGGTCCGGGCCGCTGGCCGGCATGAAGGCGGACATGGCCAACTACCGCCGCTTCATCGATTTCGCCGCGGAAGCCGGCCTGCCGTACTACCTGATCGACGCGGGCTGGGCCAAGAACGCCAACGCGGACGCCTGGGTCGCGCGGCCGGACACCGACATCACCCAGGCCTTTGATGGCATCGACATGCCGGAGCTGGTGCGCTATGCCGCCTCGAAGGGCGTCGGCCTGATGCTGTGGGCCCACTGGCAGCACGTCGACCAGCGCATGGACGAGGTGCTCGACACCTATGCGCGCTGGGGCATCAAGGGCGTCAAGATCGACTTCATGAGCCGCGACGACCAGGACATGGTCGACTTCTACCGCCGCGTCGCGGCCGCGACGGCCAGGCGCCACCTGCTGCTCGACCTGCACGGCGCCTACGTGCCGGACGGGCTGCAGCGCACCTGGCCGAACTACGTCACGCAGGAAGGCGTGATGGGGGCGGAATGGGACAAGATGAAGAAGAACGTCACGCCGTTCCACAACCTGATGCTGCCCTATACACGCATGCTGGCCGGCCCGATGGACTACACCCCCGGCGGCTTCCACAACGCGACGCCGGACACCTTCGTCGTGCGCGAGGTGAGCCCGCTCACGCAGAACACGCGCGGCCAGGAACTGGCGAAGTACGTCGTGTACGAGAGCCCGCTGCAGATGGTGTCCGACGACCCCGAGGCCTACCGCGGCGCCGCCGGTTTCGACTTCATCCAGCGCGTGCCGACCGCATGGGACGAGACGCGCTTCCTGGCCGGCGAACCCGGACGCGACATCGTGCTGGCGCGGCGCCAGGGCAAGACGTGGTACATCGGCGCGATGACGGCGGACGAGGGCCGCACGGCGCGCGTCGCGCTGGGCTTCCTGCCGGCCGGACGCTATCGCGCCACGATCTGGGAAGATGGGGCGACGCCGAACGAGGTGCGGCGCACGGCACGCAACGTCAAGGCGGGCGACGTGCTCGCGCTGAAACTGCCTGTGGCCGGCGGCGCCGCCGTGATCCTGGAACCGGCGCGGTGAAGGCCGCCCCGATGACCGCCGGCGCGCTCGCCGTCCTGCTGGCGGGCGCCGTTGTGCTGGCCAGTCCTTGTGGCGCGGCGGAGGACACCGTCTGGGGCCGCTGGACCCGGTGGGGCGACCTCGGCAACGGCCACTACCGCAACCCCGTCCTGCCGGCCGACTACAGCGACCTGGATGCGATCCGCGTGGGCGACGACTATTACGCGATCTCGTCGACGTTCCAGTTCTCGCCCGGGATGGCGATCCTGCATTCGCGCGACCTGGTCAACTGGCGCACGGTCGGGCACGCGGTGCAGGACCTGACCCGGATTTCGCCGGAACTCGACTGGACCCGGATGAACCGCTACGGCCGCGGTATCTGGGCCGGCACGATCCGCCACCACGCGGGCCGCTTCTGGATCGTGTTCGGCACGCCGGACGAAGGCTATTTCATGACGAGCGCGGAAAAGCCCGAGGGCCCGTGGACGCCGGTACAGGCCCTGCTGCGCGAACCCGGCTGGGACGACTGCGCCCCGTTCTGGGACGACGACGGCAAGGGCTATTTCATCGGCACGCATTTCAGCGACGGCTACAAGATCCACCTGTGGGAAATGACCCCCGACAACCAGGCGCTCGTGCCGGGGTCGGACCGGGTGGTCTATCAATCGAAGGGCAGCGAAGCCAGCAAGCTGTACAAGTTCGACGGCACCTACTATCACTTCTTCAGCGAAGTGCAGGGCGACGTGCGCGTGATGATGATGCGGCGCGCGCCGTCGCTGCGCGGTCCCTGGTCTGAAAAGCGCCAGCTCATGCGCGGCGACCGTCCCGCCATGGAACCGAACCAGGGCGGCATCGTCCAGGGACCGGATGGGAAATGGTATTTCTTTACCCACCACGGCTCGGGCGACTGGGCGGGCAGGGCCGCGAGCCTGCTGCCGGTGCACTGGATCGATGGCTGGCCGGTGATCGGCGAACCGGACGGCGAGGGTATCGGCACGATGGTGTGGGAGGGCGGGATGCCCGCCCGGGGTGAGGGCCGACAGTTCCCGCAGGGCAGCGACGATTTTAAAGGCAGGCAGCTCGCGCCCGTCTGGGAATGGAATTACCAGCCGCGCGCCGACAAATGGTCGCTGGCGGCCCGTCCCGGTTTCCTGCGGCTGCATGCCTTCGCGGGGCTGGACGGCGGCAATCTGCTCAAGGTCGGCAATGTGCTGACGCAACGGGTCGTGCGCACCCCCGGCCAGGCTTTCGTCGCGCGGGTCGAGCTGAAGGGCATGGCGGACGGCCAGCATGCCGGCCTCGTGCAGTTCTCGGCACAACCTCGGGACGCCAACCCGGCCGCATCGACGGCGTCGGCCGGGATCGTGATGGAAGACGGCAAGCGCTACCTGGAAGTGTCTCGCGATGGCAGCACTACCCGGCTGCAGCCATGGCCGCACGGCGCGATCTGGCTGCGCTCCACGTGGGGACTGGACGGCCGGGCCCAGCTTGCCGTCAGCAGCGACGGCCGGCGCTTCCAGACCGTGTTGCCGGACTTCCCGTTGACGTGGGGTGCCTACCGCGGCAGCCGGGTCGGGCTGTTCACGTTMAATCCGGCGGGGGAGCGTGGCTACGTGGACATCGACCGGGTGAACTATGCCATCGACAATGGCGCCGGCGGGAAAGCGCGCGACTGAAGCGCTCAGGGCCTGCCTGCGACCAGCGCCCGCATGGCCGCCAGGCGTTGTGCGTCGAGCAGGAAAGCGTTGTCCGCAGCACCTTGCGCCACCAGTTTGTCGTGCAGCCTGAGCCCGGTGCGCGGATCCCTGCCCAGCCGGCGCATGGCGTCGAACGCCCAGCGGTCGGCGCGCTCGAACACGCCCGCCGCGACGTGATCGACGCCGGACAGCGAGGCCCGGTTCGCCGCCGATTGCGCCATCAGCGAGGCGGCCTGTCCGGCGAGCTGGACCGCGGCGACCTGGCCGGTGGCGGAAGTGCCGGAAGCCGCCGCGGCGCCACGCACGGACGCCGAAGCACCGCTGGTGGCGAAACCGAGTCCCACGACGGAGAGCCATTTCAGGCTGCCGACGAGAAACGCATAGGCCTTCATCCGCGCGCCGCCCTGTTCGGACAGGCCCTGGGTCCACAACACGATCCACAACGCTTCGTCCGCGGTCAGAGGAGGGCGGAACACATCGAGCGGATGCACGGATTCCGTCCAGTGATAATGCTGCAGCCCCGGCTCGAGCGGCGGCGCGACCAGCACATGGCCGCGGCATAGCGTCACCGGCGCCACCGTCACCCGCTCGCCGGATGCCAGCGTCAGGCCGAACGGGGCGCCGCGGTCGCGCACCTCCGCCAGCCTGGCCGCCATCTTGAGCCGGTTGCGGCTCGTGTAGCCGTCGACTGCGGTGACCACGTCGCCCGCGCGCAGGCCGGATGCCGGGTCCGCGGCGATCACCGTCAGGTTCTCGTCCACGCCCAGGGCGCGCAGCCAGGCGATGCGGACGTCCGCGTCGGCGATGCCGTACGAGGTCAGCACGTCGAACGGCAGCTCGTACTGGTGGTCGCAACCGCCGTCGGCCGCGGCCTTTGATCGCACGATGGCCGGCCGCAACGCCACCGCGGCCTCGCCGAACGCCTGCATCCGGGCGACCAGGGCGCGGTCGAGCGCACGGCCGTCGTCCACGGTCGGCCTCGTCGCGCATCCGGTGAGGGCGGCAAGGACGAGCGCGGCGATGGGAACTGTCATCGATGTTGTCGGCATGCGCTGATTTTTTACCTCCGTGACATCGTTAGACCGTGCGCCGGCGCGAAGGTGCCGTCCGCGCAAGCAATTATTTCTTAGACGCCGGAAACGGTTCATGCACACGGCGTAGGCCGGCGCGGACGTGCACATTTGCCACGCCGCGGAACCCGACGATGGCCTACAATGGATTGGTCTTTGGCCGTCGCGCGTGTCCGCCTTTGCGCGCGCATCGTTAGCGAAGGAAACGCATGAATCCGTTACAGGCGATCGCCGTGCCGGCCGGACTGCGCAGGATGACGCCGGCCCAGCTGCGCACCCTCGCGCAGCAGTGGCGCGCGTCGCCGGCCGCGCCCGCCGTCGAGCTGGCCCTCGCGCTCCACTACGTATTCGACGCGCCCCGCGACCGCATCGTCTGGGACGACGGTGACGCCGCCCACCCGTCGACCGCGCTGGCGGCCGCGTACGGCGTGGCCCGGGCGCTCAGGCTGCAAGGCGTAGACGCGCATGCCGTGGCCGTCATCGGCATCGATGTGCTAGGCGCCGGGATGGCGTTCGAGGCCCTGAACAACGCCGGTGTCCCGTCGGATGCGCGCCTGCTGGTCGTCCTGAACGACGCCGCCGTGCCGGGCCGCGCGCCGCCGCCCGCGGCGATCTGCGACGCGGTGGGCTTGCCCTACGTCGGGCCGGTCGACGGCCACGATCTCGCCAACCTCATCCCGACGCTGGACGACTTGCGGCGACGCGCCGGAGCGCACCTGCTCCACGTCGTCACGCGGACGGCCCGGGAAGCCGGGCCGGGTGATGCGGATGGCATCGACGACTGGCTGTGCGACCTGGCCGCGGCGGAACCGCGCCTCGTCGCCGTCACGCCGGCGCGGCGCGGCATGACGGGTCTCGCGCGGTTCGCGCAGGCGTTTCCGGACAGGTATTTCGACGCCGGCCCGGCCGACCAGCACGCCGTGACTTTCGCCGCCGGGCTCGCGGCCGAGGGATTGAAGCCCGTGGTGGCGCTCCCTTCGACCAGCCTGCAGCGCGCCTACGACCAGCTGATCCATGACGTGGCGCTGCAAAACCTGGACGTGACGTTCGCGCTCGCCGCCGGCGCCTTCGATACCGCCTTCCTGCGCTGCATCCCGAATCTGCTGGCGCTGGCGCCCTCGGATGCCGGCGAGTGCCGCGGCCTGCTCGCGACGGCCTGCCGCCACGCCGGCCCGGCCGCCGTGCGCATTCCGCGCGGCATGCGTGCGGACGTTGCCGCAAATGCCGGTATGGAAGGTGTCGACATCGGGTGCGCGCTGGTCCGCCGCACGGGCGCACGGACGGCGATACTCGCGTTCGGGCCCGTGGTCGCGGCCAGCCTCGGCGCCGGCCGCGTGCTCGATGCCACGGTCGTCGACATGCGCTTCATCAAGCCGCTCGACACGGGCCTCGTGCTGCGCCTCGCGCGCGGGCACGAGCAACTGGTCACGGTGGAAGACGGCGCCGTGACGGGCGGCGCCGGCGCGGCGGTGGCGGAGGCGCTGGCCGTGCACGGCGTTGCCGTGCCGCTGGCGATACTGGGTCCGCACGACGCGGACGGGATCGTGCAGGCCATCCGGCGCCGCTTTCCGCCCGGGCGGCAAAGACAGGTGGCGAACGACGGCTGAAGGTGCGGCAGGGCACCGGCGAGGGAGGAGATCATGCGATATTCCGCGTTCCGGGCATGGCAGACAGGTGCGGCGGGTGCCGGTGCCGCGCGGGGACCGGACGTCGAAGCCGCCGTCGAGCGCGCGCTGCAGGCGGTATTGCGTGACCAGCGGCCCGATGGCCACTGGGTCTACGAGCTGGAGGCCGATGCGACCATCCCGTCCGAATACGTGTTGATGGTGCATTTCCTCGGCGAGCCCGCCGACCGCGTGCGCGAGGCGCGCATCGGCCGTTACCTGCGCCGCATCCAGGGAGCGCATGGCGGCTGGCCGCTGTTCCACGATGGCGCGCTCGACCCCAGCGCCAGCGTGAAGGCGTATTTCGCGCTTAAGATGATCGGCGACGATCCGGACGCGCCGCATATGGCCAGGGCGCGCGCGGCGATCCGGGCACACGGCGGCGCCGAACGCAGCAACGTTTTTACCCGCATCCTGCTTGCGCAATACGGCATCGTGCCGTGGGACGCGGTACCGAGCATGCCGGTCGAGCTCGCGCTGCTGCCGTCGTGGTCGCCGTTCCACCTGTCGAAGGTGTCGTACTGGACGCGCACCGTGCTGACGCCGCTGCTCGTGCTGGGCGCGCTGAAGCCGCGTGCGCGCAATCCGCGCGGCGTGGGCATCGGCGAGCTGTTCCTCGCGCCGCCGCACCAGCTGCGCGTGGCGCCGCGCGCGCCGCACCAGAGCCGGCTGTGRTTCGCCTTGTTCCGTATGGTCGACACAAGGT
>NZ_JBFUDR010000312.1:0-6985 GCF_056404615.1 Massilia sp. P2_C2
GCAGATTGGTCTGGAACGCGATGCCCTCGATGACGCCCACGATGTCGGCGATCTCGCGCGACGATGCGTGGATCGCTTCCATCGTCGCGATCACCTGTCCCACCACCGCGCCGCCCTGCGTGGCGACGCCCGCTGCGAAGCCCGCCAACTCGTTGGCCTGGGCCGCGTTGGCGGCATTCTGCTTCGCCGTGCCCGTCAGGGTGCCCATCGACGATGCCGTCTCCACGAGCGTGTGCGCCTGCTGTTCCGTGCGTTCCGACAGCGCGCTGTTGCCCTGGGCGATGTGGACGGAGGTGGCGGCGATGGTGTCGGTGGCGCCGCGCGCCTCGCTGACGATGCGTACCAGGCTGCTGTTCATGTGCTTCAGCGCCTGCAGCAGCTTGCCCGTCTCGTCATGGACGTCGACTTCGATCGTGCTGGTGAGGTCGCCCGCGGCGACGGTCTCGGCGACCCGCACCGCCTCGTTCAGCTGGCGCACGAGCGTGCGAGCCACCAGCACGGCAAAGGCCAGCGTCACGACCAGGCCCAGTGCGCCGATCAGGGCGCCGCCGAGCACGGCGCGGTCGGCGGCGTCGGTCGCGCTGCCGACGGTGCCGACGAAGCGGTCGCGCGCCGCCGTGCGAAAGTCCGCCACGTCCTTGCGGTAGGTCGCCAGCTCGGTGCCCATCGCCTGCAGCCTGTCCTTGGCCGGCAGGCCGCTCTGCTGCGCGATGGCGGCGGAAATCTCGCGCGCCGTCTTGTAATAGCGGTCGAATTCGGCCGCCAGGCGATCCAGGTCCGCGCCGTGCGTCCCGTCCAGCTTGCGCAGGCGGCGATAATTGTCCGCCACTTTCGCGGCGAGCGCGTCGGCGGCGGCGATCTGCTCGGGCTCGCCCTGGGTGGATGCCGAATTCAGCACATCGATGATCTTGTCGAGTGCGCCCGTGTTCTCCGTCATCGCATCCAGCACGGGGTACTGCACGTCGCGCACGTCGGCGAGGCGCAGATTGTTTTTCTGGAACACGACGGCGGTGAAGGTGAGGTACACGGCCATGCACAACATGGCGATGCCCGGGGCGAGGAGGACTTTCCACAGCACTGACAGGCGACTCAGCATTTTCATGTCGGCGTGAGCGGCCCGCAGGCTGCACTCGAAGTTGGTTTGCGGCAAATGTTAGCTCGTGCGTACTGGCTCTGGCAAGGAAATATTTTCGTATAAACAACATATGTAAACTATGTGAAATCCCCGCACCAAGATCGCGCTTGTATGGTCCGGATGTTTATAATATATTCAATACCATTTACCCTACTGAAGGAGACACCATGACCACCCGCCACTGCCTCGCCCTCGACCTGCATGACGACCCCGACCTGATCGCCCGCTACGAGACCTGGCATCAACCGGGCAAGGTGCCCGCTGGCGTCACCGAATCGATCCGCAGCGCCGGCATCAGCGCAATGGAGATCTGGCGCGTGGGCAACCGCATGTTCATGATCATGGAAACCGAGCCGCATTTCTYGCCCACCGCCAAGGCGGCCGCCGACATGGCCAGCGCCGACGTGCAGGCCTGGGAAAAACTGATGTGGGAATTCCAGAAGCCGCTGCCGTTCGCGGCACCCGGCGAAAAATGGATGCCGATGCGCCGGATCTATTCGCTCGCCGAACAGCCCTGAACCCGGCTCCCGTGCGGCCATAGGATTTCATGGCCGCATTGATGGTTTTAGTTATTGCAATGCCATCCGGCGGCTTACAGAATCGTTGCTGGATTTGCCATCTCCGATACAATCATGCCGCCAAGACACTCCCCTATTGCCGCGCAAGACGCGGCCCGCCCCTACCTTGCCGCCCATGCCGGCCACGCCACGCGCTGGTCCATACGCGCGCTCGGCCTGGCCATTGCGGCCATTTGCGCCGGTGCCCATGCCGCCCCGGTATCCTTTGCGACGGAACATGTCATCGGGCCCGACGACACCCCCGCGATGGCGGCCGAAAAAGCGGCCAAGGTCCTGCCCCGCCCCAACCAGACCGCGTGGATGCGGCTGGAGCGCACGTTCTTCCTGCACTTCGGCGTCAACACGTTCAACGAAGTGGAATGGGGCACCGGCCGCGAAAACCCCGCCATCTTCAACCCCTCGCAACTGGATGCGACCCAATGGCTGCGGGCGGTGAAACAGCTCGACGGCAAGATGCTCGTGCTGGTGGCCAAGCACCATGATGGCTTTGCGATGTGGCCGTCGCGCTATACGGCGCACTCGTCCGCCGCCAGCCCCTGGCGCGGCGGCAAGGGCGACCTGGTGCGCGAAGTGTCCGACGCTGCGCGCGCGGCCGGCGTCAAGCTGGGCATCTATCTGTCGCCCGCCGACCTGTACCAGCTCAAGACCAATCCCGCCAACCCGGCCGGCTACTACGGCAACGGCAGCGCGAAGCGCCGCTCGACGATCCCCACCGATCCCGCCCACTTCCAGGACGACCCGTCGCAAGGCCGCGTGCCGACGCCGGGTTCCAAGACCTTCAGCTACGAGGTCGACGACTACAACCGCTACTTCCTGAACCAGCTGTACGAGTTGCTGACGCAGTACGGCCCCGTGGACGAAGTGTGGTTCGACGGGGCCAACCCCGATCCGAGCGTCGCCGAGACCTATGACTACACGGCCTGGTACGACCTGATCCGCAAGCTGCAGCCGAACGCCGTCATCATGGGCAAGGGCCCGGACGTGCGCTGGGTCGGTACGGAAAGCGGCTATGGCCGTACTACCGAGTGGAGCGTGGTCCCGCTGCCGACCGCGCCCGACCAGTTCCGCTGGCCCGACATGACGGACGGCGTCCTCGGCAGCCGGGAACAGCTCAAGCCGGGGTCGCACCTGTGGTGGTATCCGGCCGAGACGAACGTCACGATGCTCGGCAACGGCCAGTGGTTCTGGGCGCACGACAAGCGGCCCCGCCCCGTCACGCAGCTCGTCGACATCTATTATTCCTCGATCGGGCGCAACGCCAACCTGATCCTGAACCTGTCGCCGGACAACCGCGGCCTCGTGCCGGACGACCAGGTCACGGCGCTGACGCAGGTCGGCCAGATCGTGCGCGACACGTTCGCCACGAACCTGGCCAAGGGCGCGCGTGTGACGACCGAGCAGGCCGCGTCGCGCCACGGCGCCGGCGCCGTCCTCGACGGCAACCTCGACACGTGGTGGGAAGCAGCTCCGGGCCGCACGGCCGGCACCGTGACCCTCAACCTGCCCCGGCCGGCCACGTTCGACGTCGTGTCGCTGCAGGAAGCCGTGGACCACCGCAGCCAGCGCATCGAGTCGTTCGTCATCGAGACGTGGAACGGCACCGCATGGACGGCGCCCGCGCTGCGCCCGGCCGACGTGACGACGACCGTGGGCCACCGCCGCCTGATCCGCCTGGCGTCCCCCGTCACGACGGACCGCGTGCGCGTGCGCATCACGGGCGCGCGCCTGGAACCGACGCTGGCCGAGGTGGGCCTGTACAAGCAGGCGACGGACCTGCTGCCCCCGGCCATCGCCGACCGCGACGCGAACGGCGCCGTGCGCATCAGCCATCCGGGCGGCGGCACGATCGTCTACACGACGGACAGTTCGGCGCCGACGGCCACGTCCGCCGTCTACACCGGCCCGCTGCAGCTGCCGGGCAGCGTCATCGTGAAAGCGGCGCGACTGCTGCCCGGCGGACGCCTGGGCGTGACGGGCACGCGCAACCTGCTCGGCATGTCGCCACGCGGCTGGAAGGTCGCGGCCGCGGACAACGAAGAGATGGGCAAGGCGGCGCTGGCCGTCGACGGCGATCCTGGCACCTTCTGGAGCACGCGCTGGGACAGCCCGGACAAGAGCCCGAAATCGATCTCGATCGACATGGGCGAGGCACACCGCATCGCCGGCCTGGCCTACCTGCCGCGCCAGGATGGGCAGGTGCTGGGCACCGTGGTGCGCTACCGCTTCGAGACGAGCACGGACGGCGTGCAGTGGCACACCGCCGTCGCGGAAGGCACCTTCTCCAACATCCAGAACAACCCGGACTGGCAGACGGCGCGCTTCGCGCCCGTGAACGCGCGCTGGTTCCGCTTCACGGCGCTCGGCGACGTCTGGAACACCGGCGGCGCCAATGCGGCGGAGCTGACCGTCATCCCGGCCGACAAGGACTGACCTCTTGTACCGTCGCTACGACAACCGCGGCGCGTGGCTGCGCGCCGCCCTCCATTGCGTGCTCGCCGCCTCCGCCGTCATGCTGGCGGCGCTGCAGCTCGTCCATGCCGGCATGCCGTGACGCCGCCAGCCCCACATCGCTAGCTATTGCGCCACGACCGGTACGGAAGGAATCGCCGGCACCGCCCGGACGTCGATCGAGGTCTCGGCAGGCTTCAGGCCTRCCGACGCGGCGCGCAGCACGAGACTGCCCGCGCCGGCGCGCCGGCTCTGCAGGATGACCTGGGCCAGGCCGTTGTAGATCGTGACCTTGTCGCCCTTCTCCGGCGCGTGGCTGTTCGGGTCGCCGTTGCCGACGCCGATGTTCGCGCCCGGGCCGCTGACGTCGAGCGCGACGGGGAGGTTCGCGGTCGGCACGGGGCGGCCCTGCGCGTCGATGGCCTCGACGGTCACCGGGACGGCGTCGCGGCCATCGCCGGCGAGCGCCTTGCGGTCCGGCATGAGGCGCAGCGCGACGGGCGCGCCGGTCGTCTCCACGGCGAAGCGGGCGACCTCGCGCCCGGCCTTCTTGCCGACGGCTTCGAGCCGGCCCGGCGCGTACGGCACCTGCCACGACACCATCTGGAAGGGATTGGCCTTCTTTTCCTCGACGAGTTTGCCGTTGAGGTAAAGCGCCACCGTGTCGGCGTTCGTCGCCGCCAGCACCTTGATCGGCTGCCCCTCCTGGCCCGCCCAGTTCCAGTGCGGCACGAGGGTCAGCACGGGTTTGTCCTTCACCCACAGCGCCTGCCGCACGTAGAACTCGACCTTCGGGAAACCGCACAGATCGAGCGCGCCGAAGTGGGAGCTCGCGGACGGCCAGCCATACGGCGTGGGTTCGCCGCGGTAGGCGAAGCCCGTCCAGGAGAAGCCGCCGGCAAACGAGGGCTGCCGGACGATCGCTTCCCAGGAATTGCGGGCGGCGCTGGTGGCCGCCCAGCCGGGGTAGACGTCGTCGTACGAGGCAACGACCTTCGCCCAGTCGGTCGTATATTCCCCGCGCGTCATCACCTGAGAAGTGTCTTCCGAACTGACGATCGGCTTGTCGGGATAGGCCGCGCGGATCCTGTCGTAGTCGTCGGTCTGGTAGTTGATCCCGACCACGTCCAGGCTGTGCGCGGCGTTCTTCGGGTTCGCCTTGCCATCCGGGCCCAGTTGCCCCTTGTTCTGCGCGCCGGTCGTCGGCCGGGTGGTGTCGAGCTGCTTGACCACCGCGTTCATCACACGCGCGATCTCCATGCCCTCTTCGTTGACCTCCAGGCCCTCCTCGTTGAACAGGCTCCACAGGATCACGCTGGGGTGGTTGCGGTCGCGGCGCACCAGCCACCGGAGTTGCTCCAGGTATTCCGGCGAGGCGTTGAAGTGCCGGGTCTCGTCCATCACCAGGATGCCCAGGCGGTCGGCGGCATCGAGCAGCTCCTTCGCCGGGGGATTGTGCGCGGTGCGGTAGGCGTTCGAGCCCATCTCCTTCAGTTTGCGCAGGCGGAAGTCCCAGAGCGAATCCGGCACGGCGACGCCGACGCCCGCATGATCCTGGTGATTGCTGGTGCCCTTGAGCTTCAGGGGCTGGCCGTTGAGGAAGAATCCCTTGTGCGCGTCGAAGCGGATCGTGCGGAATCCGATGCTGGTGTCGACAACGTCCACCGGCCTGTCGCCGCCCAGAACGGTGGTACGCACCGTGTAGAGATTGGGCGACGCCACGGACCAGAGCCGCGGTGCCGCCACCGGGACGGCGACCTTCGCCACGGCGTCGCCCTGGGCAACGATGTGTACCGGCGCCGAGCGGGCGCCCGCGATCTTCCGGCCCGCGGCGTCGAATACCCCGACGTCCACCGAGGCCGAGGCGACACCGGAGCCGGTATTGGCCAGCGTGACTTCGGCAGGAATCACCCAACTGCCACCGGCGGCCTTGACGGGATTGGCATGCACGCCGTCGGTGGCGATGTGGACCGGGTTGCGCTTGACGAGCCAGGTATGGCGATAGATGCCGCCGCCTTCATACCACCAGCCCTCGGTGTCCTCGGCGTCCACGCGCACGGCGATGGTGTTGATGGCGTCGTCGCCGTAGCGTACCATCGGCGTCACGTCGATCTGGAACGAGGCGTAGCCGTTGAAGCTGTGACGCACTTCGGTGCCGTTGACATACACCGTGCAGTGCGTCGCCACGCCGTCGAATTGCAGCTCGATGTTCTTGCCGCGGTCGGACGCGGGCAGCGTGAACGTGCGCCGGTACCACGCGATGCCGCGCGGGCGATAGCCCTGCTGCTTGAGCGCCTTCTCGTCGAACGGCTGCTCGACCACCCAGTCGTGCGGCAGGTCCACCTCCTTCCAGCTCCTGTCGTCGTAGCCGCGCGCCGCCGCGCCCCAGGCGCTGCCGGCCTTCGCACCGTGGTAGGTGATGTCCGGACCGTAGAGATTGACGCCCTGGCCGCCGGCGAACGAATCGCGTGCGATATCACCGGGGTGGAATCGCCAGCCCTCGTCCAGCGAGAGGGTTTGCCGCACGGCGGCGGGAGCCGCCGTGCCGGCAGGTTGCGCATGAACCGCGGGGTTCGTCGCTGCCAGGCAAAGGGTCATGAAACCGAGGATAAGTAAACGGAGCATCGTAGGGACGATATTGATTGACGAGTTGACTGCGGGTGGCTCGACTGCCCGACAAATGGAAAAATGCCAGTCAGCCCGGCTGACTGGCATTCGGCTCGCGGCCTCCGCGGTTCGTTGCGGCGCGCGGATCAGCTGCGGCGACGGCGCGCCAGGCCGAAGGCGGCCACGCCGCCCATCAGCAGCGGCAGCGTGCCCGGCA
>NZ_JBFUDR010000313.1:0-6789 GCF_056404615.1 Massilia sp. P2_C2
TCTCGACCCTGTCGACGGACTTGGCCCGCATGTAGGCACGCATCGCGAGCATGCGGTCCAGCGCATGCACGACCGGCTCTTCCTTGCCCGCCGTGAGCAGGTTGGCGAGGTAGCGCACGGGGATGCGCAGGCTCTTCGTATCGGGCAGGATGCCGTTCATGCCCATCTTGCCGCTCTCCGCGGCGGCCTGGATCGGCGACAGCGGCGGGATGTACCACACCATCGGCAACGTGCGGTACTCGGGGTGCAGCGGGAATGCGATTTTCCACTCGACGGCCATCTTGTACACGGGCGAGCGCCTGGCCGATTCCAGCCACGAATCCGGGATGCCCTGGCGGCGCGCGTCCGCGATCACTTCCGGATCGTGCGGGTCGAGGAAGAGGCCCAGCTGGGCTTCGTACAGGTCCTGCTCGTCGGCGACCGATGCGGCCTGCTCGATCCTGTCGGCGTCGTACAGCAGCACGCCGAGGTAGCGGATGCGGCCCACGCAGGTTTCCGAGCACACGGTCGGCTGGCCCGCTTCGATGCGCGGGTAGCAGAACGTGCACTTCTCGGCTTTACCGGAAGACCAGTTGTAGTAGATCTTCTTGTACGGGCAGCCCGAGATGCACATGCGCCAGCCGCGGCACTTGTCCTGGTCGATCAGCACGATGCCGTCGTCCTCGCGCTTGTACACGGAGCCGGACGGGCACGATGCCACGCAGGCCGGGTTCAGGCAGTGCTCGCACAGGCGCGGCAGGTACATCATGAAGGTGTTCTCGAACGTCGAGTACATCTCCTTCTGCACGTTGTCGAACAGCTTGTCCTTGCTGCGCTTGGCGAATTCGCCGCCCAGATCGTCCTCCCAGTTCGGACCCCATTCGATCTTGTCCATCTTCTTGCCCGTCAGGACCGAGACCGGACGGGCGGTCGGCGGCGTCTCCGACAGCGGCGCGTTCTGCAGGCGCTCGTAGTCGTAGGTGAACGGCTCGTAGTACTCGTCGATCTGCGGCAGGTTCGGGTTGGCGAAGATGTTGGCCAGGATCTTCAGGCGGCTGCCCTGGCGCGGTTCGATGGTGCCGTCGGCCTTGCGCTTCCAGCCCCCATTCCACTTGTCCTGGTTTTCCCATTCCTTCGGGTAGCCGATGCCGGGCTTCGTCTCGACGTTGTTGAACCACGCGTATTCGACGCCKTCGCGGCTCGTCCAGACGTTCTTGCAGGTCACCGAGCAGGTGTGGCAGCCGATGCATTTGTCCAGGTTCAGCACCATGCCGATCTGTGCTCTGATTTTCATTTGAGTCCTCGCTATTTTCTCAAGCACGCTTCGGGCTGGCGATGCGGGCCAGCGCGGGTTCGCGTTCTTCGGTTTCGCGCACAGGCGTACCAGCCGGTCTGGCCGGGGCAGGGCGGGTCGGCTGCTCGTCGCCGTTCGGACGCGATTCGTCGCGGGCGCCTTCCATCCAGTCCACGTCGCGCATCTTGCGCACGACGACGAATTCGTCGCGGTTCGAGCCCACCGTGCCGTAGTAGTTGAAGCCGTACGACAGCTGGGCGTAGCCGCCGATCATGTGCGTCGGCTTCGTCACGGCGCGGGTCACGGAATTGTGGATGCCGCCGCGCTTCTTCGACGTTTCCGCACCCGGCACATTCACGATCTTTTCCTGGGCGTGGTACATGATCGTCATGCCTTCCGGGACGCGCTGGCTCACGACGGCGCGCGCCGTCAGCGTGCCGTTCACGTTGAACACCTCGATCCAGTCGTTGTCCTGGATGCCCGCGGCCTTCGCGTCGATTTCCGACAGCCACACGTGGGGGCCGCCGCGCGACAAGGTGAGCATGCGCAGGTTGTCGGAGTAGGTCGAGTGGATGCCCCATTTCTGGTGCGGGGTGATCCAGTTCAGCGCCAGCTCCTTGTTGCCGTTCGGGCGGCGGTTCATGATCGCTTCCGTCGTCTTCGTGTTGATGGCGGCCTTGTACACGCACAGTCCTTCGCCGAAGTCGCGCATCCAGACGTGGTCCTGGTAGAACTGCTGGCGGCCCGTCAGGGTGCGCCAGGGGATCAGTTCGTGCACGTTCGTGTAGCCGGCGTTGTAGCTGACTTCCTCGCTCTCCAGGCCCGACCATGTCGGCGACGAGATGATCTTGCGCGGCTGTGCCTGCACGTCGCGGAAGCGGATGCTGTCGTGCTCGCGCGGGATCGCCAGGTGCGTGTGGTCGATGCCGGTCATCTTCGACAGCGCGGCCCAGGCCTTCACGGCGACGTGGCCATTCGTTTCCGGTGCCAGGGTGAGGATCATCTCGGCCGCGTCGATCGCGGTGTCCAGCCGCGGCTGCCCTTGGGACACGCCTTCGTCGAGGACGGTGCGGTTGATGCCGCGCAGGACGTCCACCTCGTGCTTCGTCTCCCAGCCTATGCCCTTGCCGCCGTTGCCGGCCTTTTCCAGCAGCGGACCGACCGACGTGAATTTCTTGTGGATGGCGCGGTAGTCGCGTTCCACGACCGTCATCGACGGCATCGTCTTGCCCGGGACCGGCTCGCATTCGCCGGCACGCCAATCCTTCGGATCGAACGGTTGGCCCAGTTCGCCCGGGGTGTCGTGCAGCAGCGGCGTGAGGATCAGGTCCTTGCGCGTGCCCAGGTGGGCGCCGCCGATCTCGGAGAACTTCGCCGCGATGCCCTTGTAGATTTCCCAGTCCGACTTCGCCTCCCACAGCGGCTGCACGGCTTCCGACAGCGGGTGGATGAACGGGTGCATGTCGGACGTGTTCAAGTCGTCCTTCTCGTACCAGGTCGCGGTCGGGAGCACGATGTCGCCGTACAGGCACGTGGTCGACATGCGGAAGTCCAGCACGACGAGCAGGTCCAGCTTGCCCTCGGCGGCCGGGCGCACCTTGATGTCGCGCGGCTTCACGCAGTCCGTCTCGTCGCTCATCAGCGCGTTCTGCGTGCCCAGCAGGTATTTCAGGAAGTATTCGTGGCCCTTGCCCGAGCTGCCCAGGATGTTCGAACGCCACACGAACATATTGCGCGGGAAGTTCGCGGGATTGTCCGGGTCGTCGCACGAGAAGTTCAGCTTGCCGGCCTTGATCTGCTCGACGGCATACTTCGCCGGGTCCTGGCCGGCGCTTTCGGCGGCGCGCACGACGTCCAGCGGATTCGTCTCCAGCTGCGGCGCCGACGGCAACCAGCCCATGCGCTCGGCCTTGGCGTTGTAGTCGATCAGCGCCATCTCTTCCAGCTTGCCGTCGGCCGTCGGGCACAGGATCTCGGAGGCGTGCAGCTTTTCGTGGCGCCACTGGCTCGTGTGGGCGTAGAAGAACGACGTCGAGTTCATCTGGCGCATCGGGCGGTTCCAGTCGAGCGCGAACGCGAGCGGGGTCCAGCCGGTCTGCGGACGCAGCTTTTCCTGGCCCACGTAGTGCGCCCAGCCGCCGCCGCTCTGGCCGATGCAGYCGCACATCATGAGGATGTTGATGATGCCGCGGTACGTCATGTCCATGTGGTACCAGTGGTTCAGCGCCGCGCCGACGATCACCATCGACTTGCCTCGGGTGCGGTCGGCGTTGTCGGCGAATTCGCGCGCCACGGTCACGACGTCGGACGCCTTCACGCCCGTGTGCTTGACCTGCCATGCCGGGGTGTACGGCACGTCGTCGCTKTAGTTCTTCGCCGCGTTCGGGCAGATGCCGCGGTCGACCCCGTAGTTCGCCATCGACAGGTCGTACACGGTCGTCACGAGGGCGGTGGTGCCGTCGGCCAGCGTGATCGTCTTCGCCGGCACGTTGCGCAGCAGGAGGTCGTCTGCGTCCTTGCCGCCGAAATAGGGGAAGCCCACCGGGACGATCCGGTCGTGGCCGTCGAGCAGCGACAGTTTCGGGTCGATGGCATTGCGGGTGGCGCCTTCCTTCTGTTCCAGGTTCCACTTGCCGGATTCGCCCCAGCGGAAGCCGATCGAGCCGCTCGGCGCGACGATCCTGCCGCTGTTTTCGTCGATGACGAGCGTCTTCCATTCCGGGTTGTTCGTTTCGTCCAGGTTGTTGGCGAGGTGGGACGCGCGCAGGAAGTAATCGGGCACCAGCGTGCCGTCGCATTCCTTCAGCAGGACGAGCATCGGGAAGTCCGTGTACTGCTTCGCGTAGTCGCGGAAGTAGGCGGATTTGCCGGTGGCGTGGAATTCCTTCAGGATCACGTGGCCCATGGCCATGGCCAGCGCGGCGTCCGTACCCTGTTTCGGGGCGAGCCAGATGTCGCCGAACTTGGCCATTTCGCCGAAGTCGGACGACACGGCGACGGTCTTCGTGCCCTTGTAGCGCACCTCCGTGTAGAAGTGGGCATCCGGTGTGCGGGTCATCGGGACGTTCGAGCCCCAGACCATCAGGTACGTGGAGTTGTACCAGTCGGCCGATTCCGGCACGTCCGTCTGCTCGCCCCACACTTGCGGACTCGATGGCGGCAGGTCGCAATACCAGTCGTAGAAGCTCATGGCGACGCCGCCGATGAGGCTCAGGTAGCGGGTGCCGGCGGCATAGCTGACCATCGACATGGCGGGGATCGGCGAGAAGCCGATGATGCGGTCCGGGCCGTATTTGGCTATCGTGTAGGCGTTGGCGGCGGCGATGATTTCGTTGACCTCGTCCCACTTGGCGCGCACGAAGCCGCCCTGGCCGCGCACCGATTTATAGCTGGCGGCGCGTTCCGTGTCGGTGCTGATGTACTCCCAGGCGGCGACGGGGTTGCGCGTGGCGCGCGCTTCGCGCCACAGCTGCATCAGGCGGCCGCGCACCATCGGGTGCTTGACGCGCTGCGCGGAATAGACGTACCACGAGTAGCTGGCGCCGCGCGGGCAGCCGCGGGGTTCATGGTTCGGCAGGTCGGGGCGGGTGCGCGGGTAGTCGGTCTGCTGGGTCTCCCAGGTGATCAGGCCGTTCTTCACGTAGACCTTCCAGCTGCACGATCCCGTGCAGTTCACGCCGTGCGTCGAGCGCACGATCTTGTCGTGCTGCCAGCGCTGGCGGTAGGCCTTTTCCCAGGTGCGGTCCTCGCCCACGACGGCGCCGTGGCCGTTCGAAAACGTCTCGCTCGGTTTGCCGAAGAATTTCAGGCGGTCCAAAAAATGACTCATGGTTTCTCCATCGGCGCGCTGTAGCGCGCTTTGATATTCGGTGTGTGCAGCTGGGTTCAGTCTACGGACCGGGCCGACTATTGAACATTCGCTGGAAGTCGGTACCGGCCCGGATTACGGAGTAGTCGAACTACTCCTTTATGACTAGCAGGTGATCTCGGCACCCTTGCGGGCATAGAACCACCAGGTGACGGCGATGCAGGTGACGTAGAAGCCGATGAAGCACCACAGCGCGGCGTCGGCGCTGCCCGTCAGGGCAATCGAGGTGCCGTAGCTCTTCGGGATGAAGAAGGCGCCGTAGGCGGCGATGGCCGAGGTGAAGCCGAGGACGGCGGCCGCTTCCTTGTTGGCGCTGGCGACGGCCTGCGCCTGTGCGCCTTCCGACTGGCCCTTCGCGGCGCGCTGGTGCAGCGTGAGGAAGATCACCGGGATCATGCGGAAGGTCGACGCATTGCCCACGCCGGTGCAGGCGAACAGGACCAGGAACATGCCGAAGAAGCCGGCGAAGCTGCCGGGGTTGGCGCCATGCGGGAGGAAGTGCAGCACGCCGAGGACGGCGACGATCATCGCGGCGAACGTCCACACGGTGACGCGAGCGCCGCCCAGCCGGTCGGCCACATAACCGCCCGCCACGCGGGCGAGGGCGCTGACGAGCGGGCCGACGAAGGCATACTGCAGCGGGTTCACGTGCGGGAACAGCGTACTGGTCAGCAGCGGGAACGCGGCCGAGTAGCCGATGAAGGAACCGAAGGTGCCCACGTACAGCCAGCACATCAGCCAGTTGTGCTTGCGCTTGAAGATCACGGCCTGCTCGGCGAACGAGGCCTTCGCTGACGCCAGATCGTTCATGCCGAACCAGGCGGCCAGCGTGCTCACGACGATGAAGGGCACCCAGACGAAGCCGGCGTTCTGCAGCCACATCTGCCTGGTGGCGGCTGCCTTGCTCCAGGTTTGCGGTTCGCCGCCGAACAGGGCGAAGGTGATCACGAGCGGAACGACGAATTGCACGGCCGAGACACCCAGGTTGCCGAGGCCCGCGTTCATGCCGAGGGCGTAGCCTTTCTGGGCTTTCGGGTAGAAGAAGCTGATGTTCGCCATCGACGACGCGAAGTTCCCGCCGCCGAAGCCGCACAGCAGCGACAGCACGAGCATCGTCGGGTAGCTGGTGGTCGGGTCCTGCACGGCGAAGCCGATGCCCAAAGCCGGGATCAGCAGCGAGGCCGTGGACATCGCCGTCCATTTGCGGCCGCCGAAGATCGGCACCATGAACGAATAAAAGATGCGCAGCGTGGCGCCCGACAGGCCCGGCACTGCGGCCAGCCAGAACAGCTGGTTGGTGCTGTACTTGAAGCCGATGCTCGGCAGGTTGACGACGACGACGCTCCACACCATCCAGATCGCGAATGCCAGCATCAGGGCGGGGATCGAGATCCACAGGTTGCGGCTGGCCGTGGGCTTGCCGCGGCTGTGCCAGAAGGCGGGAACCTCGGGTTCCCAGGTCGATATCAGGTAACGGCTCACGATGTTCTCCTGTGATGGTTAAAGTCGGATCAGGCGACCTTGCGCAGCCGCCTGACTGGCGCGGCGACAGGGGTCTTGGCCTGCGGTTTGAACGAGAAATGCATCCAGATCAGCGAGACGCAGACGGTGCCGTACAACAGCATGAAAGAGCTGGAGCGGATGCCGG
>NZ_JBFUDR010000314.1:0-6779 GCF_056404615.1 Massilia sp. P2_C2
GGTGAAGGCCRCCGTGCGCCACGGGTGGGATCGCGCGATGCTGTGAATGCACCTTGATGCCGATCGCTGGAGAACGGTTGTAGGGTGGACGGGGCTCCCGCCCACGCGTTCAACTACTCGAGCGTTGGAGCAAAGCACGCTCTGGCTGGACGCGTGGATGGCCGAGCCGTCCACCCTACCGACGCAGGCTCCCCGCCGGCGTTTTTATTGGCGCTACCGGATCATGCGGGCTCGGTCACCGGGAGGCTGATCCGGTTGCGCCCCATGTGCTTGGCGCGGTACAGCGCGGCGTCGGCCGTGGCGACCAGCTCGCTGGCGCTGTTGTCGTGCGAGGCGATGGCCGTGGCGGCGCCGATCGAGACGGTGACGTGCTGTCCGGGCGTGAGGCGGTTGGGGACTTGCAGTTGTTCCACGCGGGTGCGGATCCGCTCGGCCACACTGGCCGCGCCCTTGAGCGACTGGTTCGGCAGGATGACGGCGAATTCCTCGCCGCCGTAGCGCGCGACGAGATCGTTGGCGCGCATCTCGCTGGCGACGGCCGAGGCGATCCGTTTCAGGCATTCGTCGCCGCCCAGGTGGCCATTCGCGTCGTTATACGCCTTGAAGTTGTCGACGTCGACCATCAGGAGCGACAGCGGCTGGCGCTGGCGCAGCGCGCGCGCCCACTCGGCGTGCAGGGTCTGGTCGAAGCAGCGGCGGTTCGCCAGGCCCGTGAGGCCGTCGCGCGTGGCCAGTTGTTCGAGGGCGATCTGGGCCAGCTTTTCGTCCGTCAGGTCGCGCAAGGTTTCGACGACGGCCACCAGCCGGCCCCGGTCGTCCAAGACGGGGCTGGCGTCGGCGGCCAGGTAGCGCCGCCGGCCCACGCGCGGCATGTCGCACCAGGTTTCGGCCGAGAGGTGCGCGTCGTCGACCGGGGCAGGATGTGGCCGCGTACGCCCGGCTTGCGCGGCACGCTCTTCGATCAGCAGGTCGGCAAGGGTAGGGCGGCGCTCGTCGAAAAAGCTGCGCCAATGGTCACGCGTACCGATGATCTCGCGCGCCGGCACGCCCGTCAGGCGTTCGCAGGCGCGGTTCCACAGCATCACGCGGGCCGACGTGTCGAGGACAAAGATGGGAATGGCCACCGTCTCCATCAACTGGTGGGCGAACGCGCGGTCCGCCACGGCCGGCGTCCCGGTCGCGTCCGAGGAATCCATGAGCCGCTGCGCTGTGGTCGGGCTTGTCATGTGCMGTCCTTCGGTTCTGTCTGTTAAGCAAATTACTTGCTGACGAGAACCGATTGTGCGTCACTGACAATGACGCCCGCTTGATATTCGACAAAAGTGTTTGGCGGTGGCTATCCTGGCTCGGTGGCGTGTGTGGCGACGATCGCATGGGCGACCCGGTCGACGCGGGTACACAGCAGGTCGATGCGCGAAGCCAGCAGCGGATCCTCGAGCGCATACTGGCGTCGCACCTGCAACAACTCGGTCTGGATCGCCACCAGCTGGGCGAGCGGGTCGAGGTTGCCGCGGCGGCCGTCGGCACTCGCGGTCAGGCGGCCCAGCAGCAGATCGGACTCGGCCAGCGCCTGGTCAGCCTGGCTGCGCGCCTTCTGTTCCCGGCACAGGGCAGCTTCCAGACGTGCGATGCGGTCTTCGCTACGCAGGCGCCGGAACAGYGTGGCGAACACGAGGGTCATCATGATGAGTGCGAGCATGCCTAGCTGCAACTGCCCGGGCACGGCAGGCATATGGCGCCGTTCGGACAGCCCGATGCCAACGACCAGCAACAAGATGGCGCCGAGCGTGACGCGCAACGGCTTGGGCAGCATGGTTTTCATGACGCTCCCTCCAACGAGGACTAGGACGACTCGATTAGGAACTTTCCGTATCCAAAGGTACGACTTTCTGAGCGGCATGCTTTTGCTTGTCATCAATTTCAACCGTATTCACAACAGGGGYGGAAAAATGGAAGTGCTTCTGGCGACCCGTTCGCACGCGGTATAATGGAAGGTTGACGCGAAGCTTACGCGGGTGTTGACCCGCCTTTCTATTGTGACCTACAGCATCAAAGAAATCTTCTACACCCTGCAGGGCGAGGGCGCCCATGCGGGCCGGCCGGCCGTGTTTTGCCGCTTTTCCGGCTGCAACTTGTGGACCGGACGCGAAAGCGACCGCGCCACGGCCGTCTGCCAGTTCTGCGACACGGATTTCGTCGGCACGGATGGCGAACGCGGCGGCAAGTTCAAGGATGCCGCCAGCCTGGCCGCCGAGATCGACAGCCTGTGGCCGCAGACCTATCCGGACAGCAAGTACGTCGTGTTCACGGGTGGCGAGCCGCTGCTGCAACTGGACGCGCCGCTGATCGCCGCCATGCACGCGGTGGGCTTCACGATCGCCATCGAGACGAACGGCACCTTGCCCGTGCCCGAAGGCGTGGACTGGATCTGCGTGAGCCCGAAGATGGGTTCGACGCTGGTGGTGGAGCGGGGCAACGAGATCAAGGTCGTCGTCCCGCAGGCGGGCCAGGACTTGTCCGCCTACGAACACCTCGATTTCGACAATTTCTACGTCCAGCCGATGGACGGCCCGCTGGCGCAGTTCAACACCGGACTGGCGATCGAGACGTGCCGCCGCAATCCGAAGTGGAAGCTCAGCCTCCAGACCCATAAACTCCTGAATATTCCTTGAAGTACACATGCTGACCATTACCCGCAAGCTGGAATTCGATGCCGGCCACCGCATCCCCGACCATAAAAGCCAGTGCCGCAACCTGCACGGCCACCGCTACACGCTGGAAATCACGCTGACGGGCGCCGTCATCGACGTCGAAGGCAATTCCGACAACGGCATGATCATGGACTTTTCCGACATCAAGGCGCTCGCCAAGGAGCATCTCGTCGACGTCTGGGACCATGCCTTCCTCGTCTACGAGAAGGACGAGTCCGTGCGCGGCTTCCTGGCCAGCCTGCCCGGGCACAAGACGGTCGTGATCGACCGCATCCCGACCGTGGAAAACCTCGCCCAGGTCGCGTGGAACATCCTGAAAGCCGCCTACAAGGACCGTTACGGCACCGGCCTGCGCCTGCAGAAACTGGTGCTGCACGAAACGCCGAACTGCTGGGCCGAGATCACGGATGCCTGATCCGACCGACGACGCCGCCTACATGGGACTGGCGCTGCAGGAAGCCCGCAAGGCCTGGGCCGCGGGCGAAGTGCCCGTCGGCGCCGTCGTGGTGCGCGACGGGGAGGTCATCGCCGCCGGCTTCAACCAGCCGATCGGCCGCCACGACCCGACGGCGCACGCGGAAATCGTCGCCCTGCGCGCGGCCGCGGAAAAGCTCGGCAACTACCGGCTGCCGGGCTGCGAGCTGTACGTAACCCTGGAGCCGTGCGCAATGTGCTCGGGCGCAATGATGCATGCGCGACTGGCTCGTGTGGTGTATGCCGCGCCGGATCCCAAGACGGGGATGTGCGGTTCCATCCTCGACCTGTTCGCGCTGGAGCAATTGAATCACCACACGGACGTCGTCGGCGGCGTGCTGGCCGACGAGGCCAGCGCCATGCTGAAGGGCTTCTTCGCGGAGCGCCGCGCCGCCCGGCGCGCGCCGGCACCCGACGTCGCGCCCGACGCCTCGACCGGCTGATGCATTCCGCGCGGCGCGCGCGCATCGTTGACGCCACCGCTTCGCCGAAAATGGTATGCTGGTTCCAAGCCGCCGCCGCAAAGGCTCGGGAGTACTCTTGGACCAACAGCTCACTATCCGGCACCACTACCCGATCCGGTCGACCCGGTGCCGGCGACGCCACCATGCCTAGTCTGAACGCCAACGGGATCCGCATCGCTTTCGACACCACGGGTGATCCGAAGGCCGTGCCCCTGCTGCTCATTTCCGGCCTCGGCCTGCAGCTGACCGCCTGGCCGGACGAATTCGTCGAAGGCCTCGTCGAACTGGGCTTTTACGTGATCCGTTTCGATAATCGCGACAGCGGCCTGTCCACCAAGTTCGAGCACGCCGGCACGCCCAGCCTCACGCTGGCCTGGCTGAAGTCCCGGTTGCACCTGCCTTTGACGCCACCGTACCGCCTGGAAGACATGGCCGACGATGCCATCGGCGTGCTGTCGGCCCTCGGCGTCGCACGTGCCCACGTCGTCGGCATGTCGATGGGCGCCATGGTGGGGCAGGTGATGGCCGCGAAATTCCCATCGCGCGTGCTCAGCCTGACCTCGATCATGTCCAGCAGCGGCCGCCGCGGCTTGCCAGGCCCGACGCCGGCCGCCCGCCGCGCCTTGCTGCGCCGGCCCAGAGGCTGGACCGGCGGCGCCGACATCGAGGCGGCGATCGATTACAACGTGCACCTGCTGCAAACCATCGGCAGCCCCGCATACCCGACGCCGGAAAAACAGCTGCGCCGCCGCATCGCCCGCGCGCTGCGCAGGAACACTTGCCCGGGTGGCGTATTGCGGCAGATGCTGGCGGTGACGGCCAGCGGCAACCGCACGCCGCAGCTGCAGACGATCGTTGCGCCCACGCTCGTGATCCACGGCGCGGCCGATCCTCTCGTCCCGTTGGCCTGCGGCATCGACACGGCGCAAGCGATTCCGGGCGCCCGCCTGGAGGTCATCGAGGGCATGGGCCACGACCTGCCGGCCCAGTTGCTGGAGCGGTTCCTCGCCTTGATCGACGCCCATGCGCACGGTAAGATGGCGCCCGACTCGACACCAAGCCTCTTCGTCAAACAGTGACCTCATCCAAACTGGGCATTGCCCTCGTCGCGCCCGGCGGCTACGCCCCCGAGCCCGAAGCCATTCCGCGCGGCATCGCGCGCCTCGAAGCCCAGGGCATCCTGGTCCACAATTATTACCGCCACGAAGAACGCCACCAGCGCTTCGGTGCCACCGACGCCGAGCGGCTGGCGCAGCTGGAAGCTGCCGCGGCCGACCCTGACGTGCAGATCGTGATGGCCATCCGCGGCCAGTACGGCATGAGCCGCCTGCTGCCGGACATCGATTTCGAACGCATGGCAGCCAGCGGCAAGATCTTCGTCGGCTATTCCGACGTCACCGCATTCCAGATGGGCCTGTTCGCGAAAACCGGCGTGCAAAGCTATGCGGGACCGATGTTCGCCGGCGACTTCGGCGCCGTCGCCCCCGCTTCCTTCACGCTGGACGATTTCTGGCATTGCCTCGCCGGCCCCACGCACGAGGTGTCCGGCCATGGCGCAGCGAATCCGCGCCTGGACGTGACCGGGACCGTCTGGGGTGGCAACCTGGCGATGATCATGTCGGTCGTCGGCACCGACTACTTTCCGCGCATCGAAGGCGGCATCCTGTTCCTGGAGGATATTGCCGAGCACCCGTACCGGGTCGAGCGCATGCTCTTGCAACTGATGCACGCCGGCGTGCTCGCGCGCCAGCATGCCGTCGTGCTGGGCGATTTTTCCGGCTACCGGCTGGCGCCGGCCGACAATGGCTACAACTTCGACGAAATGCTGACCTATCTGCGTGCCACCTTGCCGGTCCCGGTGCTGACGGGGCTGGAATTCGGCCACATCCCGCGCCGGGTGACGATTCCGTTCGGCGCCCATGGGCATCTGCGCTGCGACGGCGAGCGCTGGACGCTGGTGCTGTCTGGTTACCCGACAGTGCAGACCGCCTGACGCAGCCCACCCCCACAGTGGTAAAATGTGCGGTTAATCGAAAACCCAAAGCGAAGGTTTCCCAGTGCTCAGTACAGCCAACATCACGATGCAGTTCGGCGCCAAGCCGCTGTTCGAAAATATTTCCGTCAAGTTCGGCGACGGCAACCGTTACGGCCTGATCGGCGCGAACGGTTGCGGCAAGTCCACCTTCATGAAGATCCTCGGCGGCGACCTCGAGCCGTCCGTCGGCAACGTCAGCCTCGACCCGCACGAGCGCCTCGGTAAACTCCGCCAGGACCAGTTCGCCTACGAAGACGTGCGCGTGCTCGACGTCGTGATGATGGGCCACACGGAACTGTGGAACGCGATCCAGGAACGCGACGCCATCTACGCCAATCCGGAAGCGACGGACGAGGACTATATGAAAGCGGCCGAGCTGGAAGGCAAGGTCGCGGAATACGACGGCTACTCGGCCGAAGCGCGCGCCGGCGAACTGCTGCTGGGCCTGGGTATCGACACCGACCTGCACCAGGGCCCGATGAGCGCGGTGGCGCCGGGCTGGAAGCTGCGCGTGCTGCTGGCGCAGGCCCTGTTCTCGGATCCGGACATCCTGCTGCTGGACGAACCGACCAACAACCTCGACATCCACACGATCAGTTGGCTGGCGGACATGCTGAACCAGCGTAACTCGACGATGATCATCATCTCGCACGACCGCCACTTCCTGAATTCGGTCTGCACGCACGTCGCGGACATGGACTATGGCACGCTGAAAGTCTACCCGGGCAATTACGACGACTACATGGAAGCGTCGACGCAGGCCCGCAACCAGCAGCTGGCCAACAACGCCAAGGCAAAGGAAAAGGTTGCCGAGCTGCAGGACTTCGTGCGCCGCTTCTCCGCGAACAAGTCGAAGGCCCGCCAGGCAACATCGCGCGCCAAGCAAATCGAAAAGATCAAGATCGAGGAATTCAAGCCATCCTCGCGCGCCTATCCATTCGTGCGCTTCGAAGGCGAGAAGAAGCTGCACCGCCTGGCGGTCGAGACGGAAGGCCTGTCGAAATCCTACGACCGTCAGCTGTTCAAGAATTTCTCGATCATGGTCGAAGCGGGCGAACGCATCGCCATCATCGGTGCCAACGGTGCCGGCAAGAC
>NZ_JBFUDR010000315.1:0-6699 GCF_056404615.1 Massilia sp. P2_C2
GGGAGTGTCACCCATGTCTCTAGACATGTGTTACCTATGTCCCTGTGCTAAACACACCCCTGTGCCCACGCGTGACGTGTGCGGTGCGTTGGCGTTACGCGTGGGCACGTTTCATTTGGGGCCCCCGGCCCCAAATGCCCACCCTACGGGGGGCTTAGCCGGCCGGGCTGACCTGGTTACGGCCGCTACGCTTGGCCTCGTACAGCGCCGCATCGGCCCGGGCGAGCAGGTCTTCCAGGGCGTCGTCCTCGCCGGGCACGGTGCAGGCCACGCCCATCGACATCGTGACGAACCCGCGCGGCGCTCCCGGATGCGGCAGCGCCAGCTGTTCCAGTCCGGCACGGCAGGCCTCGCCCACGCGCAGGGCGCCGGCCAGGTCGGTGTCGGGCAGCAGCAGCGCGAATTCCTCGCCGCCATAGCGTGCCGCCAGGTCGRCCGGGCGCTTCAGCTGGCCCGTCAGCACGGCGGCCGTCTTCTTGAGGCACAGGTCGCCGGCCGGGTGGCCCAGATGGTCGTTGTACAGCTTGAAATGGTCGACGTCGCACAGCAGCAGGGTCAGCGGCGTGCGCTGGCGCCGGCCGCGTTGCCATTCGGCGTGTGCCGCCTCGTCGAAGCGGCGGCGGTTGGCGATGCCCGTCAGGCCGTCCAGCGCGGCCAGCCGGCGCAATTCCTCGTTCGCGCGCGTCAATTCTTCCCGGCTCGCGCGCAGCGAGCGCAAGGCCGCGTCGCGCTGCAGTCCGCTGATGTAGCCGGCGGAATGGTGGCGGATGCGCGCCACCAGCTCCAGCTGGTCGGGCAGCTTGACGAGATAGTCGTGCGCGCCGATGGCGAACGCATGCGCCTTCAGCTTCGCTTCTTCCTTGGTCGACAGCACGACCACGGGAACCGGGCCCAGGGTCTCGTCGTCCTTGTAGGCCTGGATCAGCTGGAAGCCGTCGCTGCCCTGCATGACGAGGTCCTGCAGGATCACGGTAGGACGGTACATCCTGGCCGCCGCCGGGGCCGCGAGCGGATCGGTGACGTAATGGAATTCAATGTCGGCATGACCCGCCAGCATGCGCCGGACGGCTTCGACGATGATGAGCTGGTCGTCGACCAGCAGGACGCGCACCTTGAAGTCGGCGTCGTCCCGCTCGCCGGCTTCGGTGAGGCGGACTGCGTGCATCGAGCTAAATTGTTAACCGRGTGGGGTGGAGGATGTCAAACATCATTTTAACCCAGCGCGGGTGCAATATTGTCGAGTGCCAAAATTTTTTCTGCTGCGCCGAGTTCGGCCGCCGCCCGCGGCATGCCGTACACGGCACTGCTGGCTTCGTCCTGGGCGATCGTGGCCTGGCCTGCCCGGCGCATGGCAAGCAGGCCGTTGGCGCCATCCCGCCCCATGCCGGTGAGGAGCACGCCGGTGGCGCTTTTGTCCCAGTAGCGCGCCACCGAGTGGAAGAACACGTCGATGGACGGGCGGTAGACTTCGTCGCGCGGATGGGCGTCGTAGGCGAACCGGTGGGCGGGGGTGAGACGCAGGTGGTCGTCGCTGGCGGCCACCTGCACGAGGCCGCCCTCGAGCGCGTCGCCGCCCGCGATCGCCCGCACCGGGACGCCGGTCTGTTCACCCAGCCAGCGCGCCAGGTGGCCGGCGAAGGCGGGGTCGATGTGCTGGACGACGACGGCGGCCGTGTCGGGTGGCGGGCGCCAGCGCGCCAGTACCCGCGCCAGTGCGACCGGTCCGCCGGTGGAGGCGCCGATGGCCACCAGGCGCGTGACGGCGGACCCCGACGCCGCCGGCGCCGCGGCCGGCACGGGGGACGGCGCGGCGGGCGTGGCCGCGATCAGTTTGGCGATCGTGCGGATCTTCGCGAGCAGCGCGTCCTCGCCGCCGCGTCCGAGCAGCACTGGCGTAGCCGTCACGTCGAGGGCGCCGGCGCCGAGGGCGCGGAACACCTGGCCCACGTTGTCCTGCGGCGCGGCCGTGACGATCAGGATCGCGCACGGCGCCTCGCGCATGATCCGGCGGGTGGCTTCGACGCCGTCCAGCATGGGCATGGCGAGGTCCATCAGTACGAGGTCGGGCGGCAGGTCGCGGCACAGGCGCACGGCGTCGGCGCCCGTGCGGGCCACCCAGGCGACCTGGTGCTCACCGGCCGCCGCCAGCGCGCGGCGCAGGGCCTCGGCCGCGGTCGGGCTGTCGTTGGCGATGCCTATTCTCATGACGTTCCTTCTCCATGGGCCATGCCGATCAGGTCGCGCACGGCATCGAGCAGCGTGGCGTCGTGGAAGGCGCCCTTGGCAAGATAATAATCCGCGCCCGCCTCCAGCCCGCGCGTGCGGTCTTCCGGACGGTCCTTGTAGGATACGATCATTACCGGCAGGCGGCCAAGACGTGGATCGTGGCGGATGCGCTCGAGCAGGCCAATGCCGTCCAGGCGCGGCATGTCGATGTCCGTGATCACAAGATCATAGTCGGCGGCGCGCAACTGGTTCCAGCCATCCACACCGTCCAGCGCCACGTCGACGTGGTAACCGCGCGCCGCCAGCAGCTTGCGCTGCATCTCGCGCACGGTGAGCGAATCGTCCACCACCAGCACGCGCCGTGCGCTCGCGCCGCCAGCCGGACCGGCCGCCTGCAGGCCGAGGCGCAGCGCGGCGCCGGTGTCCAGCAGGCGGCCGATCGACATCACCAGGTCGGGCACGTCCAGGATCAGCACCGGCGTGCCGTCGTCGAGCAGGGCGGCGGCGGCCACGTCGCGCAGCTTGCCGAACGTGGGCTCGAGCGGCTGCACCGTCAGGCTTTGCTCCCCGTGCACGGCATCGACGACGAGGCCATAGCGCTCGCGGCCCGTGCCGATGGCGACCAGCGCCAGGTCCGCACCGGCGACGGTCTCGCCCAGCTCCAGCACCTGGCCGGCGGCGACGAGACCCAGCTGCTCGCCCGTGTCGCCCAGGGTGATGTACTGCCGTCCCTGCAAGGTAAGCACGTCGGTCGCCGGCACGCGCAGCACCCGCTCCACGCGCGCGATCGGCAGCGCATACGCCTCGCCGGCCACGTCGACGACGAGGGCGCGCACGATCGACTGCGTCAGGGGCAGCGTGATCACGGTGCGGAAGCCCGCGCCCAGCGTGGACTCGACGCGCACCGTGCCGTTCAGGCGCCGCACGGCTTCCTGCACGACGTCCAGTCCGACGCCGCGTCCTGAAATTTCGTTGGCGCTGTCCTTCAGCGAGAAGCCGGGCAGGAACAGGAATTCCATCAGCTCCGCCTGGCTCAGCTCGGGCGCGAACGCGGGCGCGGCCACCTGGCGGCGCACGGCGGCCGCGCGGATGCGCTCCGGATCGACACCGCCGCCGTCGTCCGCCACTTCGAGCGCCAGCATGCCGCCGCGGTGGCGCGCCTGCAGTCGGATCGAGCCGTGCGCGGGCTTGCCGGCGGCCACGCGCTCGTCCGGATGTTCCATGCCGTGGTCGACGGCGTTGCGCAGCAACTGGTTCAGCGGCGCTTCCATGCGCGCCAGCACGGCGCGGTCGACGAGCGTGTCCGCGCCATCGATCTCCACCCGCACGTCCTTGCCCAGGCCGCGCGCCAGGTCGCGCACCATGCGCGGCAACCCGTGCACGCCGTCGGCGAAGCGGCACATGCGCAGCGCCAGCACTTCGTCGGCAAGGCGCGTGGATACGTTCACCGCCTGGCGCTCGTAGTTCTCGGCATCGCGGATCGTGCGGTGCAGGTCGTCGCGCAGCGGCGCGGCCCGGTCGGCCACCAGCTGCGCCAGTTCGGCCAGGTGCGGATCACCCTTCGTGCGGATCGCATCCTGCAACTGGTCCAGCGCCTCGAACACGCCGCGCTGGTGGCGCTTGTAGCGCTGCAGCGACGCGATCCACGGGCGCAGCTGGCCCGCGTGCAGGCGCGCCTGTCCGGCCAGTGTCGCCAGTTCGTCGCTGCCGGTGGCGGGCGCGAGGGTCGGCGCAGGCGCCGGGGCGGGCGCTGGAGCGGGCATCGCGGGCATCGCAGGTGCGGTCGGCGGCGCAGGAGGTGCAAGAGGCGCAGGAGGTGCAGGAGGTGCAGGTGTCGGGGACGGCTCGGACGGTGCGGACGGTGCCTTCGGCGCGGCCGTCCGCGCCCGCCCGCGCAGCCCCGCCAGCGCCGCCAGCAGGTCGGCCAGGCGCGCGCCATGCGGCGTGTCGGCGCCGCCGGCATCCGATTCGGGCAGGTCGGCCAGTTGCTGCAGCAGGTCGACGGCGCCCAGCAGCACGTCGACGGCGTCCGGGTCGAGCTGCGTGCGGCCTTCCTGGGCGGCCACCAGCACGTCTTCCATCGCGTGCGCGAGGCGCAGCGCCGGATCGAGGCCGACGATCGCGGCGGCACCCTTCACGGAGTGCGCTGCGCGCATCATCGATTCCAGCATGGCCGCGTCGGCCGCGCCCTGTTCGAGCAGAAGGAGGCCGTCCGTCAGTACGCGCATCTGCTCGCGCGTCTCCATGCGGAACAGGTCCAGCATCGAGAACCGGCTCAGGTCTTCGTCGTCCATGCTCATCGCAGTTGGGCCTCCAGATGCGTCGCCAGCTGCGCCGTGTCGAGCAGCGCGGCCTCGATGGTGCTGTCGGCGATCATGCCGGCGACGAGCGGCGACGGCGCGCGACCGATGTTGGCGGCGGGCGGGCGCATGGCGCCGCTCACGTGGCGCAGCACGCCGTGCACCTCGTCCACCGGCAGCGCGTAGCGGTGCGCACCGAGCGCCAGCACCACCAGGCGCGCGAACGCGTGGCGGCCCAGCGGCGGCACGCCATCCGTGTCGACGTCCATCAGGCGGGCGAGCGACACGGCCGGCAGCAGGCGGCCGCCGACGTTGACGATGCCGAGCAGGGCGCCGTGGCTGCGGTGCGGCAGGCGGTGCGTGGATGCCAGCGGCGCGACCTCCACCGCCAGCGCCATCGGCACGGCCAGCCATTCGCGGCCGACGCGGAACACGAATGCCGCGGCGTCCGTGTGGACGGGTGGGGGTTCCGGGCGCGCCAGTTCGCGCGCCCATGCTTCGCGATAGGCCGCGTCGACGGGGCGCTGCAGGTTGCGCTGGGCCGCGCCCGAATACACGGGGCAGTTGCGGCAATGGACGTGGAGCGCGAGTTCCGGGCAGCTGCGGTCGCCGGAAACGCCGATGCGGCGCCAGCAGGCGTCCTCGTTCCATTCCTGCTGGATCGGAAGGTGCTTCATGCCGTCACGCTCCCGCGCCGGGCGTAGATGCGGGCGGCGCGCCGGCGGAAGTCGGCGCCGAGGGCCGCGTCACCGCGCTGCTCGAACAGCAGGGACAGGCCGCACGTGGCTTCGTAGTGGTCCGGATCGAGGTAGACGCAGCGCCGCCAGCAGCGTTCCGCTTCCTGCGGCCGGTGCGCGCATTCGGCCGTGAGGCCCAGCAGGAACCAGGCCTCGGCGTCTTCCCCGCGCAGGGCCAGCGCGTCGCGGCAGGCCTGCTCGGCCTCGGTCAGCCGGCCCGCGTTCGCATGACTCTTCGCTTCGGCCAGCAGGTCGCGCCGTGCCGGGGCCGCCTGCGGCGGTGCCGGCCGCGGCATCGCGGGCGCGGGCGGGGATGCGGGCATGTGCGTGGGACGCGGCGTGGCGCGCGCGTCCGGGCGCGGGAGGTCGGTCACGCGCCCGGACTGCCTGCGCAGCGCGAACGTGTCGCGCGGCGTGCGCGGTCCGAAGCCGTTGCGGCACAGGGCCGGCGCCTCGGCATAGCCGGCGAGCAGCAGGCCGTCGTCGGCCAGCAGGGCGTACAGCCGCGCCGCGGCGCGTACCTGCATGGCGGCATCGAAGTAGATCAGCAGGTTGCGGCAGAATATGAGGTCGTACGTGCCCGTGCGGACCGGGTCGAGGTCGAGCAGGTTGGCCTGGTCGAATGTGACGTACGCACGCAGCGCAGGGTCGATCACATAGCCGTCGCCGTCCGCGCTGAAGAACCGGACGCGCAGCGCTTCCTGGTCCAGGTCGGTGCGCGGGTTGCGGAAGGCGTTGCGCGTGAAGCGGCCGGCGCGGGCGCGCTCGATGGCGGCGCGCGATACGTCGAACGCGTCGATGCGGCAATGCTCCGGTCGGACGCCGGCGCGCGCCAGCATCATGGCCAGCGAATACGGTTCCTCGCCGCCGGCGCAGGGCAGCGACAGCACGCGTACCTGCCGCCCGGGATGCGCCAGCAGGTGGCGCTGGACGAAGCGCAGCGCGGTCTCGAACACGGCGGGATCGCGCAGGATCCACGATTCCGGCACGACGAGGAGGTCGATGAGCGCGTCGAATTCGGCCGTGCCGGGCTGCGGATCGTAGTCGATGCCTGCGCCGGTCCGGTGCATGCGTTCGCGCACGGCCCGTTCGACCGCGGCGACGGACAGGTCGAGGCCGGTGGCGGCGCGCAGGCGGCGTGTCAGGTTCATGTCGCATCTCCCGTACCGAACAGCAGGGCCTCGACGTCGGGCGCGAGCAGGCGCGCGGGATCGAGCAACTGCAGCATGCCGTGCACATCGGGCGCGACCTGGCCGAGCCAGGGTGCGCAGGCCACACCCGCGTCGGCCAGCGGACCGTCGATGGTAGCCACGCCGATCACGCGCTCGCACTTCAGCCCGAGGCGGCGCACGCGGCCGCCCGCATGCACGTCGACGAGCAGGATGCGAGTGTCGTAGCGCACGGCGTCGGGCGGCGTGTCGGCCAGGCGCGACACG
>NZ_JBFUDR010000316.1:0-6677 GCF_056404615.1 Massilia sp. P2_C2
CTTATACGGGAATGCACCTGCATTTCATGTTGTTTGTGCACGACGAGGTCACACGGCCCCTGTCGTGCAGCAGCTAATCATCAACCAAAACGCAACGGGAAAATAACAATGGAAAAACAAGGATTTTTAAAACGAACACTTGCGTTGGCAAAGAAACGGGTGGGTCCGAAAACGTGGCTTTTTTCCCTGGGAACGAGGAATCTCTTCCCGAAAATCGGTACAGCGTATTCGGTGTATCAGGTCGCAAGCATTATTCTTAAAGCCATGGCCGATACAAACATTTCGAAAGCCGCTGCGCCAACATCGGCATCGGCATCGGCATCGGCATCGGAGGCGACTATGCAGGAAGCGCTCAGGCTGGTGAAGATGCTTGATGTGATGCACAGCTTTGCTCTGTTCGCTGCAATCGTGACCTCTGCTGGGCTCTGGTTCTTGGCGCTCGTCGCTCGGGGTAGCTTCAAGTTTAGGAAGATTCAGTCTTCAGGGCTTTTCAAGTTTGGTCAGTTTGGGCCATTTTTCGGCATACCGGCCCAGTTCCTGATGGGTATGCTTTTGGTCCCAATGGTGATAACCGGGGCGATGATGGTAATTATCCCAGGAGCGTTCAGCCTGGCTGAACAATGGAATTTCTGGAGCATAGCCGCCGGATATGTCGGCATCGTAGTGGCCATGGATTACTTCGCCTTCATCGAGAAGGAACTGCCGAATGCCGTTATCTATACTCTCTCGAGCGGCAGCAAGATGACGTTCCCGGTGGGGCCGAAAATCGTGGAGGAATTTGATAAAGCGCTCTCCAAGGTTAAGTGGGTTGGATCAGCAGATTTTTATTCGCCAAGTGATGACGGACGCGTGGTAATCAGCGTCCCAATTTTGTACGATGCAGATAAATGGAATTCTGGCGAGTCATCTCACCTTGGGGTTGAACTCCACGCAGCTGAAGCAGCACTTTTGCAAAAAGGCTGTACGGTTTTGTCGCGCATCATTCCCGAAAAGATTCAGCGCGACATGCCAGTGGCACTGAAAAAACCACTTCAGTCTAGAAGTAAGAAAAACGCCGCTATCGTTTGATCTAACGGGAGTTTGTTGAACAAAGCACGACGTTTTACTGTCTAATCGACAGGAGGGTTGCTTATCATGTCCGCTCGTTTGCCCTGTCCGCCTGCACTGGGACCGTTGGAAGAGTTTGCGGTGTGATTCGATCCTTTGTTCCACACGCTCGCGCAGCGGCACGGCTTTCGCACCTATCTGGCCGGGCCGCTGATGCCGCGCGACCGCTCCAAGACGCTAACCGCGCTGGCCGGCGCCGAACCGCTGGTCCAGGCATAGGCGGCCGAGGTGCAGCGGCTGCAATTCTTCCTGTCGGAAGCGAGCTGGAAGGCGGAAGCGATCTCTACGCAACGGCTTGCGCTGCTGATGCAGGCCGAAGACAGCGCACCATCGGCCAGCGGTGTGTTGGTGATTGATGATACGAGCGATCGAACGGATGGCCACGCGACCGATCACATGTCGCGCCAATACTTGGGCTCCGTCGGCAAGATCGACAACGGCATCGTCGCGGTGACCTCGCTGTGGGCCGATGAACGGCATTACTATCCTTTGCATGTCGAGCCCTACACGCCGGCCGCGCGCCTGACCAAGGGCAAGCGCGACGCGGCATTCCGCACAAGGCAAATAACTCAATTGTTATTGTCAGTCAAGTACTGTTGCGAAGCGTTGCGAAATGCAGCGACGACACCAGGATTCGCGTTTTCAACGAATTTTTGAATATCCTGAGGAGTGCCGAGCATTTTGAAGGCCCTTAGTGCTTTTCTGCAAAATTTACCATTTTCTTGAGGGTTGGTGTTTTCCGCTTCCTTCTCTGGGTGCCCCCAGGCGATCGCCTCACTGACGCTTGAAATTCCTGCAGCCTCCAATATATTTCTTAAATCCTGTGGGTTGCCAATTAGATCTTTTATGCTATCTGCGATATTGTTTACAGTGGAGTAATCAAATAACAACTTCCAATATTTATCCCGGCTCAGATCATGGAAATTGATACTAACTTTCTAGAAAGTAGAGCCATGGTCTCTCATAGGAGAAAACGTGACTTTACTCGCTAGAAGGTTAGTAGCTAAAGATCGGCCTCAGCGTTAAAGCGAATTTTATTTGCCAATCCCAACATCGTGACATTGTCCTTCGCGAACGGAAATTTCACCGCAAAAATAAAAAGCCGTTGATCATCAGTTCGCAATGATCAATGGCTCGCCAATTTTAAGTTAAAAATCAGATATTTACGGCGCCCCTGTTACTCCCACTCGATTATCAATGGCTGAACTAAGCCTATGAATCGACTAGCACTTTTACGGTACTTTTGGTTCAGTACCATCCGGGATACCACGCAAAATTCATTGATCCGCAACTGGCAATAACAGGCATTAGGGAAGCGCTGAATAAATAGGTTGCGCGTCCGATTCGGTGCGACAAAACCAGCGTCAGACATCACGGTGGTCGAAATCAGGTATTTTTCACTCGCGCATGGGGCTACGAGACGCGTTTTGGCTCGCTGCGGCGTGCGCGTCGCGGTTCAGGACGGAGTTCGGGCGTGGGCACTTCCAAAAGTGCGGGCCGGCCAGCACCAGATTGGCGAACGCGAATAAGGTATGCAACTGCGCGGTGTTCTTCGCCAGCCCACGGTAACGCGTCTTGCGATGCTTGAACAGGTTCTTCAGCACATGAAACGGATGCTCGACCTTGGCGCGCACGCTGGACTTGGCCTTTTCCAGTTTTTCTTTGGYGCGACCCAGCGGATTCTTCTTCATGGCCTTGCGCACGCTGCGCTTCATCGCGATATGCCAAGTCACCGCCTTGCCCGTGTTCTCCGGGCGCTTGTCGGCCCCCTGGTATCCAGCGTCGCCAAACACCATTTTTTCGTCGCCATGCAGAAGATTGTGGGTTTGCGTGACGTCGGACACATTGCCCGCAGTGGTCACGAGTGTATGCGTCAGGCCGGATTTGGCATCGACGCCGATATGGGCCTTCATGCCGAAGAACCAGTTCTTGCCCTTCTTCGACTGATGCATTTCCGGATCGCGCTTTTCGTCGCGGTTCTTGGTCGAGGGAGGTGCCGCGATCAGGGTCGCGTCGACGATGGTCCCCTCGCGCATCATCAAGCCACGGCTGGCCAAATGCCCGTTGATTTCATCGAAGATCCGGCGTGTCAGGTTGTGCTTCTCGAGCAGGCGGCGGAACTTGAGCAGCGTCGTCGCGTCCGGCGCCGACTCGTGCGTCAGGTCGATGCCGACAAAGCCGCGAATGGCCTGGCTGTCGTAGATCGCATCTTCGATGCCCTCGTCCGACAAGCCGAAGCACTGCTGCGCGATGTACATGCGCAGCATCCGCTCCAGACCGACCGGCGGACGCCCGCGCCCTTCGCCCTTGGGGTAGTACGGCAGCAGTGCCGCCACCAGCGCCGGCCACGGCGTCACGGCCTCGATCTCGGCCAGAAAACGATCGCGCCGCGTCAGTCTCTTCTTGCTTGCGAACTCGGCGTCGGAAAAACTCGTTTGCTTCATCGGAATGCTGGAAAGATGGGATGCGTCATTGTGCCAGTTGCGCCCGCCGCCGGGGGGGCTCAGCGATTAAATCAGCGCTTCCTTAGGCGAAGGGTATTTCCCGTTCGTGCTCGCCGTCCCGCTCTGGGCCATTACGTACATGGTACCGTGAGTGGGATCTGTTGACGGCCCGCGAACCTCGCACGTGAGACTAGTTCGGTAGATGCGTGCCAGCCACAAACCCTGCCGCATTTGCGTCTACGATAGGACTGGAAACACACCAACGACGTACGTCAGCGTCCTGCGCTGATTTACGAATAAGCTGGAGGCGAGAATGGTAGGCCATCATGGAGGGTGATGCGCCCGCGGATCCTGCCAAGGCGGTGTTGACGAGCGTACAATAACCCGGCAAGCCATGTCACAGGTAGTCCAACCATAAGAACGGAGACCAGCATGACCAAGCCTCCCTCGGCGCCGGCGCGCCGAACCTTCCTGCGCCAAGCCGGCGCGCTCGGCGCTGCCGGCGCCTTTGGCAACCCGGTACTGAACGCACTGGCCGCCGAACCCGGCCACGTGACCCTGCCCTTCGCCAACGGCGCGCGCTCGCTGGTGGCTTACCCRCAAAAGCGCCCGCTTATCCTGCTGACCGCGCGTCCACCCCAGCTCGAGACGCCCTTCGGCGTCTTCAACGACAGCGTGATCACACCCAACGACGCCTTTTTCGTACGCTACCACTGGGCCGGAATCCCCACCTCGATCGACCTGCAGACCTATCGCCTGCGCGTCGGCGGCAACGTCAACACGCCGCTCGAACTGTCGCTGGCCGACCTGAAGCAACTGGCCGACGGCGTCGAACTGGTCGCCGTCAACCAGTGTTCGGGCAATAGCCGGGGATTCTCGACGCCGCGCGTGAACGGCGGCCAGTTGGCCAATGGCGCGATGGGCAATGCGCGCTGGACCGGGGTCCCCTTGAGCAAGGTGCTGGAAAAGGCCGGCGTCAAGGCCGCATCGGTCCAGGTGGCCTTCAATGGCCTGGACAAGCCGCCGGTAGGCGACGGTCCGGACTTCATGAAGGCGCTCGACATCGACCACGCTCTCGACGGCGAAGTCATGCTGGCCTGGCAGATGAACGGCGCCGACCTGCCGGTCCTGAACGGCTACCCGCTGCGCCTGGTGGTGCCCGGGTACTACGGCACCTATTGGGTCAAGCACTTGTCCGACATTACCGTGATGGACAAGGTGTTCGACGGCTTCTGGATGAGCACCGCCTATCGCATCCCGGCCAACGCCTGCGCATGCACCGAGCCCGGCAAGCCGGCGGCGAAGACGGTGCCGATCGGCCGCTTCAACGTGCGCTCCTTCATCACCAGCCTGACCGACGGCGCCCAGGTAGCGCGCGGGCGCCAGACCGTCGTGCGCGGCATCGCCTTCGATGGCGGCTACGGCGTCACCGAGGTCGCCTTCTCCAGCGATGGCGGCAAGACCTGGCAAGCGGCCCGGCTAGGAAAAGACCTGGGCCGTTACTCTTTCCGTGAATGGAGCGCGACCTTCACCCCGTCGCGCAATGGCGAGCACCTGCTGCTGGTGCGCGCCACCAACCGCATCGGCCAGAGCCAGCCGTCTACCGCCCTGTGGAATCCGCCCGGCTACATGCGCAATGTCGTCGAATCCGTGCGCGTGGTCGCGGCATGAGGAGCCAGTCCATGAAACCATTCCTGCTCTCCCTGCTGGTGGCCGGCCTTCCGGCGCTCGCCACCGAGATCCAGCTGCCGCCGGAAACGGCCCAATTCAAGCCCAGCAGCCTGCCGGGCTACGCGCTGGTGCAGCGCAACTGCATGACCTGCCACTCGGTAGACTATCCGCAGACCCAGCCGCCGACTTCGCCACGCAGCTACTGGGAAGCGACCGTCAAGAAGATGAAACACCCCTACGGCGCGCAGTTYGACGATGCCGACATCCCGGCCATGGTCGATTACCTGACCAAGGTCTACGGTGCCGAGCAGGGCGGCCCAGGCGCCGCGGCCATCGTGCCCGCAGCGACGAACAATCCTGCGGCGGCCCGCCCGGCATCCGCTCCCGTATCCGCGAGAACGGGCGGGGCTTTGCCMGATGCCAAAACGCTGCTCGTGGCCAACAACTGCCTGTCCTGCCACGCGGTCGACAAGACCGTCGTCGGCCCGGCCTACAAGGCGGTCGCGGCAAAATATGCGCACGCCCCGGACGCCGAAGCGACGGTGGCGAAGAACATCCGCGCCGGCGGCGCCGGCAAGTGGGGCCCGGTGCCGATGCCGCCCTACGGGCAGCTGAGCGAGGGGCAGGCGCGCAGCCTTGCGCACTACGTGCTGTCGCAGTAAGCCCTTGGCCATGACGCGGCTGCCTGCGCGCTGGCGGCCGCGTCCGGCGCCAAAACCGTTTGGGAAGGACTGCGCAATGTTCGGGCATCGGCTCATACACTTAATGCGCTACGCGAAATGGGAATGCTGTCGAGTTGTGTATCACGAGGTGGCCTAGACGGCTTTGCAGGCCGCTGCACAACCGCTTCAGCGCCGCAACACGGGCTGCATTATCGTTAGCACAACAGGATTCGGTCCTCGGTAACGATCCATCAGCCCTGATTCGATCAAATTGCGAACCTTGAGCACGCTTAAAGCAGTTCCATACAAACGATTTATGCTGCATAAAAAAGGTCGCCGAAGCGAGCCTTTTCAAACCACGAGAACAGAATTTCCCACAGGAAACCTCAAGCCACTCGATGATCAATGGCTGAGGTAAGCCTATGAATTGCTAAGCATTTTATCGGTACCTCTGCCCCAGTACCATTCACGATACCATACCAAGGTCATCAATCCTTGACTCGGCAACAACGGGCATTACCTCTGTTTTACCCCTAGCGCGACCACTATCCCCGCCGTTGAGCCGTATGTTCGTGGTATCGCGAACGATCCGCTGCCGGCCAGCCTCAAACAAACTGGCGCCCACAACAGCCGGGGCGGCTCGGCAAATCCTACTTCGGCTACGAACTCTCGGCCAACGTGGACAAGCGCTATTGCGCTGCCGTGAGCTTGAGTCTCGGCCGCTGTGCCTGAGAGGCTTCCTGTTGATCTTTGCGCTGGTCAGATACCTGCTCGATTCCCTTCTTTGTTACTT
>NZ_JBFUDR010000317.1:0-6670 GCF_056404615.1 Massilia sp. P2_C2
GAGTAAATACGCATAAACTGGCGAAACGGCGTCATGCCCGTAACGATAATAAGCTGGAGACACGATGAAATTTCTTCAACGCATAGGAATCGCAACACAGCTGTATGTTGCATTCGCCCTGATCCTGTCGGTCACGCTGATCGTGGCCCTTCTTTCCGTCACCCGCGTCAACAGCATTGCCGGCGCGCTGCAGGCGGCGGACACCGTGCGCAACAGCGAACTCGAACCGCTGTACGCGGCGCGCGAAGCGCTCGACCAGACCGGCATCGCGGCGCGCAATGCCTTCGTGTTCAAGGACGATGCGGCGGCCTCACGCGAACTCGGGCTCGTCGACAGCTACAAGACCGAATACCTGACCGCCCTCGGCAAGCTCGATGGGATGCTGGGCAACGACGCGCAGTACGCGAAGGTCAAGGCCGCGATGCTGAAAATGGCGACCGAACTGGACCGCCCGCGCGCCTACCGCACGGCCGGCAACATGGACGGCTACGGCAAGTTCCTCGTGGAAGAATGCAGCCCGCTGCGCCGCCAGATCGTCGCCGACATGGACGTACTGCTGAAACAACTGCAGCAGAACAGCGCCGCCACCAGCGCCGCCGCGAACGCCGAGGCCAGCCAGGCGCGCTTCTGGATCACCGCGCTGTCCGCCCTGTCCGGCGTGCTGTGCACATTCGTCGGCGTCGTCATCGTGCGCAGCCTTGTCGGCCAGCTCGGCGGCGAGCCGGCACACGCCACGCAGGTGGCACAGGCCATCGCGAACGGCCAGCTGACCTGCCCCGTCGACGTCTCGCGCGCCAAACCGTCGAGCATGATCCACGCGATGAACGCGATGCGCAACGGACTGGCGGAGATCGTCGCGAAGGTGCGCACGGGGACGGAGACGATCGCCTCGGCCTCGTCGCAGATCGCATCCGGCAACAACGACCTGTCGAGCCGCACGGAGACGCAGGCGTCCACGCTGTCGCAGGTGACGGGGTCGATGGCCCAGCTGGTCGCCTCCGTGCACCAGAACGCGGACTACGCGCGCCAGGCCAGCAACCTGGCCAATACGGCATCGACGGTGTCGGTGGAAGGCGGCGCGGCCGTCGACCAGGTGGTGGCCACGATGCGCCTGATCGAGGAATCGTCGCGCAAGATCGTCGACATCATCGCCGTCATCGACGGCATCGCCTTCCAGACCAACATCCTGGCGCTGAATGCGGCCGTCGAGGCGGCCCGTGCGGGCGAACAGGGACGCGGCTTCGCCGTGGTCGCCGGCGAGGTGCGCAACCTCGCGCACCGGGCTGGCGCCGCGGCCAAGGAGATCAAGGGCCTGATCGAGGATTCGGTGGCGAAGGTCGGCGCCGGCACGACTCTCGTCGGCCACGCGGGCGAGACCATCCGCAAGGTCGTGGACAGCGTGCAGCGCGTGTCCAGCATCATGGACCAGATCAGCACCGCCACGCAGTCGCAGCAGGCCGACATCGGCCGCGTGGACAGCGCGATGTCGCAACTGGACGAGATGACGATGCAGAACGCGTCGCTGGTCGAGGAAGCGGCGGCGGCGGCGGAATCGCTGCGCGTGCAGGCCGTCGAGCTCTCCGCCGTCGTGAACATCTTCCAGATCGAGGACGCGCCGGCGTCCACGGTCAAGCGCCGGCTGGCCCTGGCCGCGTAACGCCGGTGCGGCACCGGCGACGGCTCGCGCATCTCGTGTCCGTGGCCGTGCCCGCCGCCTTCACACGACCCAGGCGCGGTTCTCCAGTTCGTCCGAGATGACCTGCTGGCCGTGCTCCACCATGAATTCATGGAACGAGGCGGCCACGGTCGGGATCGCGCGCGCCGCCTTGTGCATCACGTGCCAGTCGCCCTGCACGACGACGCCCGGCACGGGCAGCACGCTGAGCAGGCGGTTCCTCACTTCCAGCGTGCACGCGTGCACGGACAGGAAAGCGACGCCGAGGCCGGCCGCCGTCATCTGCTTGATCGCCTCGTTGCTGGACAGCTCGGAGCCGATCGCGAATGCCACGCCCTCTTCCTCGAACCGGCGCTCGATGGCGGCGCGCGTACCGGACCCGCGCTCGCGCACGAGCAGGTTGTGCGACGCGATATCGGCCAGCGTGACGCTCTCCTGGCGCAGCAGCGGGTGGCCGGGCGCGACGAAGAAGGCCATCGGGTGGCGCGCGAAGCGGCTGGCGCTCGTCGGGAATTCGCGCGGCGGCGTGCCCATGATGGCGAGATCGATCTCGTCGCGCGACAGCATGCCGATCACTTCCGGACGCGACCCCACCTGCAGCTTGATGCGCACATGCGGCCGTCCCGTCGTGAAGCGCACGAGCATCGGCGGCAGCAGGTGCTCGGCCGTCATCACGGCGCCGATGCGCAGCGTACCGGATGTCACGCCCTTCAACGCCGCGATCTCGTCGCCCGCCTCTTCCCACAGGCCGAGGATGCGTTCCGCATAACCCACCAGCAGTTCGCCGGCCGCCGTCATCTGGATGTTGCGGCCCTGGCGGCGCGTCAGCGGCACCCCGGCCGCCTCTTCCAGCAGCTTCAGGTGCAGCGACACCGCCGGCTGCGTGACGTGCATCGCCTCCGCCGCGCGCGACACGCTCTGGTGACGCGCCACGAGCATCAACGCCTGCAATTGCTTGAAGCTGGCTGGATACATAAGTCATTCCTTATCAAAACCCAAAAATTATTTATTTTTATTTTATCCCGCCCGGCCGTATAGTAAAACTCATCAAGTGACAACAGTTCTGAAAAGGAGATCATCATGACGGCACAAGCGTTCATCTTCGACTTATCTGCGTTCCCCTCATCCGGCGCCCCGGCCGACGCCGAACGCCTGCTGGACGAAGCGATCGAACACGGCCTGCCGTGCGCCCTGATCTCCGAACTGCCGCACCAGCAGGCCGGCGAGCAGCTGCGCCGCCGCTTCGGCGACACCGCCCACCACATCTTTTCCGTCGTGCTGACCGGCGCCGATTTCGAGGTGCGCGGCCACAAGGCCCCGTATTCCGTCGTGCTGGACCAGCTGGGCGTGCAGCCGGACCGCGCGCTTGCCGTGACGACCTCGCCGCGCGCGATCGCCGCCGCCCGCAACGCCCACATCGGCGTACGCACACCCAAGGTACAGGTCATGCGCAAACCCATGCGCAAGGACGTCATGCAGGCAACGAGACACTGAGCAGTCTTCCCGGCATCCGCGGGCACTGCTCCGGCGGATGCGCGAACGCAGCGCGGCGCCGGCGGTCCGTCGGCGCCTCACCGATTCGAAAAAGAAGGGAGCACACCATGCAGTCCATCGTCATCGTCGGAGGCGGCGTCGCCGGCCTCGAACTCGCCACGCGGCTCGGCCGCCGGCTCGGCGCGCGCCACAAGGGCCGCGTGATCCTCGTCGACAGCGCGCCCACCCACTTCTGGAAACCCCTGCTCCATGCCGTCGCCGCCGGCACCATCGACCCGGCCGACCACATGATCGACTATGCGCGCCAGGCCATCGACAACCATTTCACGTTCGTGTGCGGCGAAGTCGTCCAGGTCGACCGCGGCGCACGTACCCTGACGGTGCGCAGCAGGTACGATGATGCCCCGGATGCGCATACCGTCATCGGCTACGACCGCCTTGTGCTTGCCTACGGCTCCGTCACGAACTTCTTCGGCATCCCGGGCGCGCAGGAACACTGCCTCGCGCTCGACAGCGTGCAAGGCGCCGAGATCTTCCGCCGGCGCTTCCTCGGCCTGTGCGCGCAGGCCGGACGGCGCCGCAACGCCCGCACGGACGCCGGCGCGCCACTGATCGACATCGTGATCGTCGGCGCCGGCCCGACCGGCATCGAGCTGGCGGCCGACCTGCGCCACACGGTCGACACGCTCGCCCATTACGGCCTCGCCGGCCTGGAATCGCCGCACCAGGTGCACATCCGCATCGTCGAGCGGGGGCCGCAGGTGCTGCCGTCGCTGGATACGCAAGCATCAAGCCTGGCCGTGCACAAGCTGCGCGCGATGGGCATCGAGATCTGCACGGACACGGCGGTCGCCGAGGTGCGCGAGGACGAGGTCGAGACGACGGACGGCCGCGTGTTCCCCGCCGCGATCACCGTGTGGGCGGCCGGCGTGAAGGGTCCGCGCTTCAGCACGAGCCTCAACGTGGCACTGAACCGCAACGACCAGGTCGTGGTCGACGCCCGCCTGCGCAGCGTGACCGATCCGGAAGTCCACGCGATGGGCGATTGCTGCACCCTGCTCAATCCGGACAAGACCGTGATGGCGCCGCCCAGCGCCCAGGCCGCGCGCCAGCAGGCCATCTACCTCGCCAGGCTGCTGACGCACAAGGCGCCGGCCACCTTGCCCGGCTTCCAGTACCGCGACTACGGCACGCTCGTGTCGCTGGGCCGGGCCGGTGCCGTCGGCATCCTGCGCCGGGCGATCGGCAACCGCCACGTGCGCGTGCGGGGCGCGTTCGCCCTCGCGATGTACGACCTCACCTACCAGCGCCACGTGATGGGCCACCTCGGCCTGGTGCGGATGTGCGGCAACCTGCTGGCGCGCTGGTTCCGCTCCAGGATGATGATGCCCGTGCGCTGGCACTGATGCCGGACCGGGCCGGCGCGGTCTCTACAGCCGCGCCAGCCGCGCGCCGTCCACGCGCAGCGCGGTGCCGTCGACGAAACGGGAATCGTCGGCCAGCAGGAAAACGATGGCAGCGGCGATGTCGTCCGCCGAGCCGACGTCGGCCTTGTCGATGACCTCGACGCCGGCCTGCACGTTCGGGTTATTCCACAGCATGGGCGTATCGACGGCGCCCGGCAATATGGCGTTGACGCGGAGCCCCTTGGCCTTGCCTTCCAGCGCGGCCGAGCGCGTGAGCGACAACAGCGCCGCCTTCGCCGCCGCGTAGGGCGCGACGAGCGGTTCCGTCTCCACGGCATGGACACTCGACACGTTGACGATGGCGCCGCCCCGGCGCATGCGCAGGAATGCCTGCCTGGTGAAGAAGAAGGCGCCCAGCAGGTCGACGTCGAGGATGCGGCGCCAGTCCTGCTCCGTCTGCTGCTCGATCGGCTTGAAGATCATCGTGCCCGCATTGTTAACGATATGGTCCCAGGCGCCGAAGCGGTTCACGGTGGCGTCGACGGCGGCGATCACCTGGTCTTCGCGCGACACGTCGCAGGTGACGGTGGCGATACGCGCCGGATCGAAGTCCTTGCCCAGGTCCGCCTGGTTGGCGTCGAGGCGGTCCTGGTGCAGGTCCGCGAGCATCACGCTGGCACCGCCCTGCAGCAGACGCCGCACGGTGGCCAGACCGATGCCGCCGGACGCGCCGGTGACGATGGCGATGCGCTGGTCAAAGCCCATGTTCCCTCCTGTGCGTAGCGAGTCCCGGTGGGAAGATAGCATGAGTGTCCGGATGGGCGGCGCATTTGTCATAATCGCGCTCGCCACAACCGGATTACTTCAGCGGATTACTTCAGGAATACCACCATGTTCGAGATCAGCCAGCTTCGCTGCTTCGTGGCCGTCGCCGAGGAATTGCATTTCAGCCGCGCGGCGGAGCGGCTGCACATGACGCAGCCGCCGCTGAGCCGGCAGATCCGCCTGCTGGAACACCATGTCGGTGCCCAGCTGTTGGAACGCAACAGCCGCACCGTGAAGCTGACGGCGGCCGGCAAGGCGTTTTTCCCGGAAGCGGCCCGCATCCTGCGCATCGCCGAGGAAGCCATGTTCACCGCGCGCCGCGCCGCCCGGGGCGAACAGGGCAGCCTGGCCATCGGCTTCACGTCGGCATCCGGCTACAGCCTGTTGCCGGAAGTCGTGCGGCGGCTGCGCGAGCGCGCACCCGGCATCGCCCTGACGCTGAAGGAACTCGTCAGCACCGTGCAGGTGGAAGCGCTGAATACGGGCGAGCTGGACCTGGGCCTGATGCGGCCGCATCCCGTGAACGACGAGCTCGACAGCCAGCTGATCGCGACGGAGTCCCTGATGCTCGCGGTCCGCGAGGATGACGCCGACCAGTGGCCCCCGGCCCCGACCCTCGCCGACCTGCACGGCCGGCCATTCGTCATGTATTCCCCGTACGAGGCGCGCCCGTTCTACCAGATGTTGAGCGAGCGCTTCGCCCGCGCCGGGATCGTCCCGGACGTCGTCGAGCATATCGGCCAGGTCCACACGATGCTCGCGCTCGTGCGTGCCGGCGTCGGCGCCGCCCTCATCGCGGAAGGCGCGGCCCGGCTGAAATTCGACGGGATCGTCATGCGCAGGATGGAGACGGAACCCGTCGAGATGGTGTGCACCTACCGCCGCCACAACGAGAATCCCGTGCTGAAACTGTTCCTGAACGACGTTCTTCCCTCATTCCAGCGCTGATCGATTCAATTTATGAATGCTTTGCATCATAAATTGGTTTGTTGGTGAATCATGCAAGGAATATGATCGACCATCGAACAAAAGCTGCCCGGTCATCGCCATGCAGCGATAACCAGGACCCCTATGCACACCATCGTCACCAGCGCGCCCGTCGTCACCGAACTGCGCGTCGTCCCCGTCGCCGGCCAGGACAGCATGCTGCTGAACCTCTCCGGCGCCCACGGCCCCTGGTTCACCCGCAACATCGTCATCCTGAAGGACAGCGCCGGCAATACCGGCCTGGGCGAGGTGCCGGGTGGCGACAAGATCCGCAAGACCATCG
>NZ_JBFUDR010000318.1:0-6635 GCF_056404615.1 Massilia sp. P2_C2
GGGCACAGGGGTGCCCACCCTACGCCCACCCGGCATCGGACTACCAGACATGACATCGCGTGCGCCCTCGACCGACCCTCTTTGTAACTGCCTCGCCCTGCGCCAGGCGTCGCGCTACGTTACCGGCATGTACGACCAGGTGCTGAGCGAGGCCGGCCTGCGCATCACGCAGTTTTCCATCCTGTACACCTTGCTGGGGTTGGGGTCGATGACGGTCAACCAGATGTCCACCCAACTGGTCATGGACCGCACGACCCTCACGCGCAACCTCAAGCCGCTCGAGCGCGACGCGCTGGTGACCACCGGCCCCAGCGAGCATGACAAGCGCGAGCGCGTGATCGGCCTGACACCCGCCGGCAAGGCCAAGGTCAAGGCTGTGCTGCCGCTGTGGYGCCGTGCCCAGGAGACTTTTGAACGGAACTTCGGCAGCGAACGCGCGGTCGAACTGCGGGCGTTGCTGCGCGCCGTCGTCGAGACGGGCATCCACGAACTCCACGACAGCGGCGCAGACCCATCCTGAGTTTTTACGACGCGCATGGCCGCGTAGCATGCAATTTCCAAAATACGTGTATATACTCCTATTTGCCGTGTCCGTTCGCCGCTTCCATCACCCATCCAGAAGGAGTCATCATGTCTGCTCGTGAGATTGTCCTGTGTGCCCCCGTCCGTACCCCCGTCGGTGCGTTCAACGGGTCTTTGAAATCCATCCCCGCCGTCGAACTGGGCGCGACCGCCATCCGTGCCGCCATCGCGCGCGCGGGCATCGCGCCGGATGCCATCGATGCCGTCCTGATGGGCAACGTCATCCAGGCCGGCAACCGCATGAACCCGGCGCGCCAGGCCGCGATCCACGGTGGCGTCCCCGTCACCGTCCCGGCCATGACCCTGAACCGCGTGTGCGGCTCGGGCGCGCAGGCCATCGCGTCGGCCGCGCACGAGATCCTCGCCGGCGAAGCCAGCGTCGTGCTGGCCGGCGGCATGGAAAACATGGACCAGGCCCCGTACCTGATGCCGCAGGCGCGCTGGGGTGCGCGCATGGGCCACGCGCAGATCTACGACAGCCTGCTGCACGACGGCCTGAACGACGCGTTCTCGGCCCAGCACTCGGGCTGGCATACGGAGGATCTCGTGAAGGAGGTCGACATCAGCCGCCAGGCCCAGGACCGCTGGGCCGAGCGCTCGCAACGGCGCTTCGCCGAGGCGCAGGCGGCCGGTGCGTTCAGGGATGAAATCGTCGCCATCGAGATCGCCGGCAAGCGCGGCGTGCAGGTGTTCGACACGGACGAAGCCAACCGTCCGGACACCACCCTGGACACATTGACGAAGCTGAAACCGGCGTTCCGTCCGGACGGCACGATCACCGCCGGCAACGCGCCTGGCCTGAACAGCGGCGCGGCCGCCGTCATCGTCGCCGACCGTGCGACGGCCGAGCGCCTGGGCCTGCAGCCGGTCGCGCGCCTCGTCGCCTCCGCGGTGGCGGGCGTGGAGCCGGGCATGTTCGGCCTGGGCCCCGTGCCGGCCGTACAAAAGGCGCTGGCGCGCGCCGGCTGGGGGATCGGGGACGCCGACTGCTACGAGATCAACGAAGCCTTCGCCGCCGTGCCGCTCGCGGTGGCGCGCAAGCTGTCGCTGCCGGAAGACGTGATCAACGTCGAGGGCGGCGCGGTCGCGCACGGCCATCCGATCGGTGCGACGGGCGCCGTGCTGACCGTGCGCCTGCTGCACGCGATGCGTCGGGGCCTGGCACGGCGTGGCGTCGTCACGCTGTGCATCGGCGGCGGGCAGGGGATCGCGCTGGCGCTCGAGCAGGTGTGATCAAGCCTGGCGCAGCCTGTACGTCATGTAGCTGAGGTCATGGCTGACCCCCGCGATCCTGAGCATGTCCGCCACGCGGGCGACCGTCGTGAAGCCGGCGCGTGCATACAGTGCGCAGGCCGGCAGGTTGTCCGACATGACTTCCAGGTCGATCCAGCCGATGTCGGTGTCGGCGCGCGCCCAACCGGCGGCCGTCGCGAGGAGGCGCCGGCCCAGGCCGCGCCGGCGCCAGACGCGGTGCACGCCCATGCCGAGCATGGCGCGGTGCGTGGCCGCCGGTTCGGGGCGGGCGCGCAGGTCGATGTGGCCGGCGATGTCGCCGTACGCGTCGATGGCCAGCCACAGGCGGCGCCAGCCCGGTTGGCCGACGGGGATGTCGATACCCTTGATGAATGCGATGCGCAGCCCGGCCGGCAGCCGCGGCTGGCCGGGCGCCACCGGCTGGAACAGCGGCGTGTCGTCGGCGCCGTTGTCGCGCAGGTGGTCGTCCAGGTAGGCGAAGAAGGGCGCCAGGTCGGTTTCATCGGCCTGGCGGATCGTCAATGCCTCTTTCTTGTCCATCGATGCGCTCATTGTCGTGATCAAAGCGCCCTTGCGATCAGGATTTTCTGGATGTCGCTCGTGCCTTCGTAGATCTGGCACACGCGCACATCGCGGTAGATGCGCTCGACGGGGAAGTCGGCCACGTAGCCATAGCCGCCGAACACCTGCATCGCCGACGATACCACACGCTCGGCCATCTCGGATGCGAACAGCTTGGCCATCGCCGCTTCCTTCAGGCAGGGCAGGCCGGCATCCTTCATCGATGCCGCATGCAGGATCAGCTGGCGCGCGGCCTCGATCTGCATCGCCATCTCGGCCAGCCGGAACTGCACAGCCTGGTGGTCGAAGATCGGGGTGCCGAAGCTTTCGCGTTCCTTCGCATACGCCAGCGCGGCCTCGAACGCGGCACGCGCCATGCCGACCGATTGCGATGCGATGCCGATGCGGCCGCCCTCCAGGCCGGACAGGGCGATCTTGTAGCCTTGTCCCTCTTCGCCGATCAGGTTCTCCGCCGGGACGCGGCAGTTGTCGAATACGATCTGCGCCGTGTCCGACGAATGCTGGCCCATCTTCTGCTCGATGCCGGCGACGATGTAGCCGGGCGTGTCCGTCGGTACCCAGAACGCGCTGATGCCTTTCTTGCCGGCCGCCTTGTCCGTGACGGTCATGACGATGGCGACGTCGCCGTTCTTGCCGCTCGTGATGAACTGCTTGGTGCCGTTCAGGACATAGTGGTCGCCGTCGCGCACGGCGGTCGTGCGCAGCGCGGCGGCGTCGCTGCCCGTGTGCGGTTCCGTCAGCGCGAAGGCGCCCAGCAGGTCGCCCTGGGCGAGCGGCCGCAGCCAGCGTTCCTTCTGTGCGGCGTTCGCGTACGTCATCGCGATCGAGCACACGGGGCAGTTGTTGACCGAAATGATGGTGGAGGTGCCGCCGTCGCCGGCCGCGATCTCTTCCAGCACCAGCGCCAGTGCCATGTAATCGAGGCCAGCGCCGCCATACTGCTCGGGCACGGCCACGCCGAACGCGCCCAGCCGGGCCAGTTCCTTCAGCTCGTCCTTCGGAAAATGATGCTCGCGGTCCCAGCGCGCGGCGTTGGGGGCGAGACGCTCTTGCGCGAAGGTGCGCAGGGCGTCGCGGATCATCTGGTGTTCTTCGCTCAGTATCATGTTGTGGTGGGGCCTTCCCAAACCTACTGCGCGTTGCATTTCGGCGGGGGCGCCTAGCCCTGCGATGCTCGCTGTACCGTAAGTACAGCTGCGCTTCTCGGACTACGCGTCCCGGACGAAACTGCCGCCGCTCGCTACGGTTTGGGAAGGTCCTTTAGCATTAGTGGGTTATTAAAAAATCTTCTACCAGGGGATGGTCGTGCCGTCGTAATTGAGGAAGGTGCCGTTCTGCGCCGGCGTCGCGTTGGCCAGCGTCGCGCGCAGGCCCGTCACGCTCTTCTCCACGGTGAGCGTGGCGCCGGGGCCGCCCATGTCGGTCCGCACCCAGCCCGGGTGGAACGTCAGGCAACAAGCGCCCTGCGGGCCATACGTCAGCGCGGCGTCGGCCAGCACGGAATTCAGCGCGGCCTTGCTGGCGCGGTACAGCGAGCCCTGGTTGCTCGTGCGCCCGCCGATGGAACCCATGCGCGACGAGATCACGGCCAGCTTGCCGCGCGTCGTGGCGACCAGCGGCGCGACGATGGGCAGCAGCCGCATCGCGGACAGCACGTTCGTGTGCATGACGGTGTCGAACTCCTGCCCGGTCGGAAAGCCGGCGTGGTCCGGGCCGTACACGCCGGCGACGAGCCAGGCGGCGTCGATCTTTTCGTCGTCCAGCTTCCAGCCCAGCCCACCGATCGATTCGGCATTGGTGACGTCGACCTGGTGCGCTTCGGCGCCGAGCCGGCGCAGGGCCTCGCAATCCGCGGCCTTGCGCGCGGTGGCGATGACGCGCCAGCCGTCGGCACGGTATTGACGGGCCAGTTCGTGGCCGATGCCGCGCGAGGCGCCGACGATGAGAGCCGTAGGCATCAAGTTCTCCTTGAGATGGGTAGGGTGGGCGGGGAGGCAAGGCTGGGGGCCTTGCCTCCGCCCACGCGTTCAACGCGCGCATGAATGAATACGACGTTTATTCACGCGCCGGTTGAACGCGTGGGCACGGGGTGCCCACCCTACCCGAAAACGTCCGTAATCGGGAAAGTCGCCGTAGGGTGGGCACCCCGTGCCCACCAAGCGTTTGCGTACCGCATGCGTTTGGTGGGCGGAGGCCGCCCACCCTACGATCAAACCATCTCGATCGCCATTGCCGTGGCTTCACCGCCCCCGATGCACAGCGACGCCACGCCGCGCCTGCCGCCCGTCTTCTTCAGCGCGCCCAGCAAGGTGACGATGATGCGCGCGCCCGATGCGCCGATCGGGTGGCCCAGCGCGCACGCACCGCCGTGGATGTTGACCTTGCCGTGCGGGATGTCCAGCTCGTTCATCGCGGCCATCGGCACGGCGGCGAAGGCTTCGTTGATCTCGAAGAGGTCCACGTCCTTCGGCGACCAGCCCGTTTTCTTGAACAGCTTTTGCAGCGCGCCGATCGGTGCGGTCGAGAACTGGTCCGGCTCCTGTGCGTGCGTCGTGTGCGCGACGATGCGGGCGAGCGGCATCACACCCAGTTCCTTTGCCGTCGATTCGCGCATCATGACGAGCGCGGCGGCGCCGTCGTTGATCGACGACGACGACGCGGCCGTGATGGTGCCATCCTTCCTGAAGGCCGGGCGCAGCGTCGGAATCTTGTCGACCCTGGCCTTGACGGGGCCTTCGTCCTTGTCGATGATGGTTTCGCCCAGGCGGCTGGCCACGGTCACGGGCGCGATCTCCCACCGGAAAGCGCCGGACTCGGTGGCGTTCTGCGCGCGCTTGACGGATTCGATCGCGAACGCGTCCAGCTGCTCGCGCGTGAAGCCGTATTGCGCCACGCATTCCTCGGCGAACGTGCCCATCGAGCGGCCTTCGCCCGTCTTCTCGTTGCGCGAATACGCGTCTTCGAGGCCGTCCAGCATCATGTGGTCGAACATCATGCCGTGGCCGATGCGGTAGCCGCCGCGCGCCTTCGGGATGAGGTACGGGGCATTGGTCATCGATTCCATGCCGCCCGCGACGACGACGTCCGCGCTGCCGGCCTTGAGCACGTCGTGCGCGAAGATCGCGGCCTGCATCGCCGAGCCGCACATCTTCGACAAGGTGACGGCGCCCGTCGACAGCGGCAGGCCGGCCTTGATCAGCGCCTGGCGCGCCGGGGCCTGGCCCTGGCCGGCCATCAGGCAGTTGCCGAAGTAGACGTGCTCGACGAGGCCCGCGTCGACGCCGGCGCGCTCGACGGCCGCCTTGATCGCGACGGCGCCCAGGTCGCTCGCGGATTTCGAGGCAAAATCGCCCTGGAAGGCGCCCATCGGGGTACGGGCGGCGCCGACGATAACGATTGGATCATTCATTGTGTAAGGTCTCCAGATAATGTGGTTGCGGCGAGGGTAACGCCGGAGTCGTTGGGTCCGCGTGATGGAAGCGGATGTGCTGCGGATAGGGAAACACGTCTTCGATTTCGCCCGCCAGGATGCGGTCCTTGTGGGACTCCCACCAGACGCGCGTCAATAGTGCGGCATGGTGTTTCATGAACGCCGCGCGTATCTTTGGGTTTGCGAGCAGGAAGCGCGCAAACTGTTCGGGGAACACGTCATGCTTGCCGATCGGGTACCACGGCTCGGCCGACATCTCGTCTTCCTCGTTACGCGGCTGCGGGATGTCGCGGAACTGACAATCGGTGAGGTACTCGATCTCGTCGTAGTCGTAGAACACGACGCGGCCATGCCGGGTGACGCCGAAGTTCTTGTAGAGCATATCGCCTGGAAAGATGTTCGCGGCGACGAGGTCGCGGATCGCATTGCCATACTCGAATACGCCGTGCTCGACGAGGCTGTCGTTACCGCTGCGCTGGGCGTCATCCAGGAAGATATTCAGCGGTACCATGCGCCGCTCGATGTACAGGTGCTTGATGACGACGTGGCCGTCTTCGATCTCGACGAGCGAAGGCGCGTACTGGTGCAGTTCGGCCAGCAGTTCCTCGTCGAAGCGGGCCAGCGGAAAGGCCACGTCCGAGTATTCCAGCGTGTCCGCCATGCGGCCCACGCGGTCGTGGTGTTTCACCAGCAGGTATTTTTCCTTGATGCGGGCGCGCGTCGTGTCTTTCGGCGGCGGATAGAAATCCTTGATCACCTTGAACACGTAAGGAAAGGAGGGTAGTTC
>NZ_JBFUDR010000319.1:0-6613 GCF_056404615.1 Massilia sp. P2_C2
GTATTCGACCGGTTCGCCGCCCCYCTCCCGCCGAACGCATCGCCCAGCGCCTCCGACAGCACCGTGTACTTGCCGATATTTACCACGGACACCGCATACATCACGACGAAGAACGCGAACAACAGGGTGATGAAGTCGGCGTAGGAAATCAGCCAGCGCTCGTGGTTCTCGGTGTCCTGTTCGTATGGTTTGCGGCGCGCCATGGTCAGCCGCCGTCAGTGCTGGGCCAGCAGGCAGGCCACGCGCTCCTCGATCACGCGCGTATAGTCGCCCGTGGCGATGTCATGGAAGACGTCGGTCAGGATCTCGTACTGGGCCACGCGCTCGGCGACGATGCCCTTGATCTTGTTGCCGACCGGGTAAAAGAACAGGTTCGCCAGGCCCACGCCATACACGGTCGAGACGAACGCGACGGCGATACCGGCACCGAGCTTCGACGGGTCGGACAGGTTTTCCATCACGTGGATCAGGCCCAGCACGGCGCCAAGAATGCCCACCGTCGGCGCATAGCCGGCCGCCGACTCCCAGATGCGCGCGGCCTGGCGTTCGCGGAATTCGTAGTTGTTGATTTCCGTGTCGAGCAGGCTGCGCAGCTTGTCCGGCTGAATACCGTCGACGACGAGGCGCAGGCCCTTCTGGATGAACGGATCGGCCTTCGCCATGTATTGCTCGAGCGACAGCAGCCCATCGCGCCGGGCCGACAGGCTCCACAGGTGGATCTCGCGCGCGAGCGCCTGGCGGCGGTCGGGCGGCGTCACGAACACCCAGCGCAGCATGCGCACGCCGCGCACGAAGGCGTGCGACTTCGTCTGCAGCAGCACGGCGCCGAACGTGCCGACGACGACGATGGCGAACGCGGCCGGCTGGACCAGCGAGGCGAACTTGCCGCCGTCGAGCGTATGCCCGACGACGATCCCGGCCAGCGCCAGTGCGAGGCCGAGCAGGCTGGTCAGGTCCACGACCGCTCCCGCAGATAGGTACGCAGGCGCGCCACTGCCTGGGTGTGCAGTTGCGAGACGCGCGATTCCGACACGCCCATCACGGCACCGATTTCCTTGAGGTTGAGTTCCTCTTCGTAGTACAGGCCCATCAGCATCTTCTCGCGCGGCGGCAGCGCGTCGATGGCGTCGATGACGGCCTGGCGGAAGTCCGTGTCGAGCAGGCTCTTGAGGGGATCGTCGTCGTCCACCGCATAACGGTCGAGAAAGGTGTCGTTGCCGTCGTCGGCGTGGAAGTCCTCGTAGTAGACGAGCTGGTGGCCGCCGGAATCGCCCAGCAGCTCCTGGTAGTCGCCCAGCGACAGCTTGAGCGATTTCGCCACTTCCGATTCGCTGGGCGGCCGGCCCAGCTGCTGCTGCAGCGCGGCCATGGCCTGCTCGACCTTGCGCATGTTGGCGCGCGTGGAGCGCGGCATCCAGTCGCTGCTGCGCAGCTCGTCCAGCATGGCGCCGCGGATACGCAGCACCGCATAGGTCTCGAACTGCGCGCCGTGATTCTCCTCGTAGCGGTTGATCGCATCGAGCAGGCCCATCATGCCTGCCTGTACCAGGTCATCGACTTCGACGGACGGCGGGAGCTTGGCCTTCATCTGGTGGGCAAGACGCTTCACCAACGGCATGTGTTCCGTCAGTAGAGAGTTCTTGTCCGCTTTCCCTTTGACCGTGTACATGGTTCCAGTAATTAATTATTCTTCGCCACTCAGGCGGCCCGTCCCTGCTGCATGCCGGTGCGCGCGAAGCGCCCGGCCAGGCGGCGGAACGCCACCGAGGCACCGGCCAGCGGGAATGCGTCGACCACGGCACGTCCGAGACGCGCGGCGCGGTGCAGGTACTCGTCCGCCGGTACCGAGCCCATCGAGCTCAACGTTACCGCCAGGTMACGAGTTGCCGCAGATGACATATTATCGTATACCACCTTCGCCTCGGCTTCGGTAGCCCCCGTGACAAGGATACCGAAGGGACGGCGGCCCAGATGCTGCGAGAGGCGCTTGATCAGCGCGTAGGCGTTCGTGATCGACGCGGCGCTCGTCGAGACCTGCACGACGATCTCGGACGTGGCCATGATGGGCACCGGGAACATGTCGTCGTCGCCGAACTCGCCGTCGACCATCACGATGCTGCCGGCCTGCTTGACGAGCACGTCGAAGGCCTTGGCCAGGCGCCGCGCCTCGTCCGCGCTGGTGGGCGCCATGCGCGCCATCGTGGCGACGGAAAAGCCCTGCGGCACCGGGTGGATGACCTGGTTCAGCGCGCATTCCTGGCGCGCCACCTGCAGCAGGCCGGGACCGCGATCGACGCCGAGGCGCTGGGCCACGCCGTAGTCGCGCGTGCAGGCGTCGACGATCATCACGTCGTTGCCGGACTGGGCCAGCGAGGCGCCCAGGTTGACGAGCATGGCGCCCTTGTCGTCCTGGGGCGTGGCGGAAAGAAAGGTCACGATGCGCGGCTTGGGGCCGGCCAGCATCCGGCGCAGGCCCTCCGCCTGGTCGAAGTCGAAACTAGCCAACGTACACCTCGCGCAGCGAACGGTCGTTGTTCAGGTTGCCGAGGCCGGACATCATCAGCGGCAGGTCGGCATCCGCGAACTGGGCGGCCGCGTCGCGGCGGGTGCGGAAGGCGCGGTCGACGAGCATCGCGCGGTCGGCCAGGTGCAGGTCTTCCGGCACGCGCTGGCCGTTCGAGATGTAGTACAGGCTCAATTTCTGGCGCACCAGCACGTCGAGCACGTTGCCGATCGACGCCGCCTCGTCCAGCTTGGTCATGATGCAGCCGGCCAGGCCCGTGCCCTGGTAGGCACGCACGACTTCGTTCAGCGTCTCGTTGGTCGACGTCGCGTTCAGGCACAGCAGGCGTTTCACGTCGGCGCCGGATTCCGTCAGCATGGCGACCTGCTCCGTCACCATCTGGTCGCGCTGCGACATGCCGATCGTGTCGATCAGCACGGTATGCTTGTTGCGCAGTTCCTTCAGGGCGATGCGCAGGTCGGCCTCGTCCTTCACCGAGTGCACCATCACGCCCAGGATCTTGCCGTAGATGCGCAGTTGTTCGTGGCCGCCGATACGATAGGCGTCCGTCGTGATCAGCGCCAGCTTTTCCGGACCGTGGCGCATCACGCAGCGCGCAGCCAGCTTGGCGGTCGTCGTCGTCTTGCCGACGCCGGTCGGGCCGACCAGCGCGAACACGCCGCCGCGGTCGAGGATCGCATCCTCGTCGGCCATCGTCGTGATGTTGCGCGACAGGACCGTCTTGATCCAGCGCAGCGATTCGGCGGCATCCTTGCCGGCCGGCAGCTTGTCGATCAGGTAGCGCGACAGGCTGGCGGAAAAGCCGGCGGCGAGCATCTCGCGCAACACGGCGGCCTTCTGCGGCTCGCGCTGCTGGGTGCTGCCCCACGACAGCTCGGCCAACTGGCTTTCCATCATGCCGCGCATGGCGCGGATCTCGCTCATCATGCCGTGCATCTCGGCGGCAGCCGATTCCTTCGCCTGAGCGATCGCGGCCGACATCATCGCCGTCATCGCGGCCATGTCGAACGCCGGCGCTTCGGGTTGCGGGGCGCGGCGGGTGGCATACGTCGGCGCCGCGGCCGGTGCGGGCGGCTCGTCCAGGTCGTACATGGCATTGAGCTGCGGATTCTGCGGCTGGCGATCCAGCGGCTGGCGATCCAGCGGCTGGCGCGGGGCCGGGATGTCGTCGAACGGACGGGCTGCGGGCACCTGCTGGAAGGCGCGCGGGGCCGGACGCGCGGCCGGCGCCGGCGCGTCGAACGACGGTTCCTGCGGAAGGTTCAGGTGCGGGCGCGGCGCGGCCATGTCCGACTCCGGCGCCGGCGAGGCCAGCGAGGCGACATCGTCATTGTCCAGTGCGAGGATCTCCACCACGCCATCCACGGGACGGTTCGACAGGATGACCGCATCCGGCCCCAGCGCCTCGCGCACCTTGCGCAAGGCTTCGCGGGAAGTCGCCGCTGTAAATTTCTTCACGTTCATCGTTGTTCTCCGCTCTTGCTGGCTGGTGGTTCGCTATCCGGTCACGCGGGCACAATGGCCCATTCACGGAGAGGATTATTGACGATGCCGATGGGAAACCATCGGCAGAAAAAAGCGGAGAAAAAGCTCTATTTCTCTGAGGCCGCTAAAAGGAATCAATGTGCCTAAAGCGCGATTTTGCAAAAAATACAATGGTTTCCGGCGACCTTGTCAATTAAACTCTCGGGTTTGGTGGTGCTCGTCACCTGCAATGCATTCCTTGTTAAAGAAAGCCAACGCATGAAAATCTACCCAGTCATCCTCTCCGGCGGTGCCGGTACCCGTCTTTGGCCGYTGTCGCGGGCAGTCATGCCCAAGCAGTTGTTGCCGCTCGTGACGGACAAGACGATGCTGCAGGAAACCGCAYTGCGGGTCCGCGGCTGGCCGGGAGTGATGGCACCGCTGGTGGTGTGCGGCAACGAGCACCGCTTCCTCGTGGCCGAGCAGCTGCGCGGCGTCGGGATCACGCCGCACGGCATCCTGCTCGAGCCGGCCGGCCGCAACACGGCGCCCGCCGTGGCCGCCGCCGCGCGCTACCTGCAGGCGCAGGATCCGGASGCCGTGATGCTCGTGCTGCCGGCCGACCACGTGATCGARAARAATGAYGCGTTCCGCSWRGCCGTCGARCGCGCCGCTGCCCAGGTCGGGCAGGGCGCCCTGGCCACGTTCGGCATCGTGCCGGGCGCCCCGGAAACGGGGTATGGCTATATCCGCCGCGGCGAGCCGCTGCCGGGTTGCGACGACTGCTACAAGCTCGACCGCTTCGTCGAAAAGCCSGACCGCGACACGGCCGCGACCTTCGTCGCCGACGGCGGCTTCTACTGGAACAGCGGCATGTTCATGTTCCGYGCCGACCGCTTCCTGGCCGAAATCGAAAAGCATGCGCCCGCGATCGCCCAGGCGGCCAGYGCCGCCGTGCAGTCCGCGTACAGCGACCTCGACTTCTGCCGCCTGGACGAGGCCGCGTTCGCGGCGAGCCCGTCCGATTCGATCGACTATGCGGTGATGGARCACACGCGCGACGGCRTCGTCGTCGCGGCCGACATCGGCTGGAGCGACGTCGGTTCCTGGTCGGCGCTGGCGGATGTGCAGGACAAGGATGCCAACGGCAACGCCGTGCGCGGCGACGTCTACCTCGACAGCACGAGCAATACGCTGGTGCGCGCCGAGAGCCGTATCGTGGCCGTCGTCGGCGTGAAGGACCTCGTCGTCGTGGAAACGCGGGATGCCGTCCTCGTCGCGCACAAGGACCAGGTCCAGCGCGTCAAGAACGTCGTCGACCACCTGAAGGGCAACGAGCGTACGGAACACCTGTACCACACGAAGGTGTACCGTCCCTGGGGCTACTACGAAGGCATCGACGCGGGCGAGCGCTTCCAGGTCAAGCGCATCACCGTCAAGCCGGGCGAAAAGCTGTCGCTGCAGATGCACCACCATCGCGCCGAGCACTGGATCGTCGTGTCGGGCACGGCGCGCGTGACGTGCGGCGACAAGGTCACGCTGCTGGCCGAGAACGAGTCCACGTACATCCCGATCGGCATGACGCACCGCCTGGAGAACCCGGGCAAGCTSCCGCTGCACCTGATCGAAGTGCAGTCCGGCAGCTACCTCGGCGAGGATGACATCGTCCGCTTCGAGGACATCTACCAGCGGGCCTAACGGCCTCATCAGAACTGCGGCGCCCCCGCCGCAGATCATTTCCAGCGGTTAAGCCGCGCCCACGAGGCTTGTCACCCGGATCGTCTTCGATTCAGGAATTTCGGAATGTGACAACACCTTCAGCTGCGGCAATGCCCTGCGCAGGAAACGCGACAACAGCGTGCGCAGCGGCCCAGGCACAAGCAGTACCGGCGTCAAACCCATCGCTTCCTGCTGTTGCGCAGCATTGGCGGCCTGCTGGACGATGGTGTCGGCCAAGCCAGGTTCGATGCCCGTGCCGTCGCCGCCTGCATTCAGCGCCTGCACGAGCAGGCGTTCCAGACGGTTGTCCAAGGTCATCACGGACAGTTCGTTCGTGCCCGGGAACAGCTGTTGCACGATGGCGCGGCCCAGTGCGATGCGCACTAGCGCCGTCAGGTCGTTCGGATCCTGCGTGCTGCCGCCATGCTCGGACAGCGTCTCGATGATCGTGCGCATGTCGCGGATGTGCACGCCTTCCTGCAGCAGGTTCTGCAGCACTTTCTGCAAGGTCGACAGCGATACGACCTTCGGCACCAGGTCCTCGACGAGTTTCGGCGCCTCCTTGGCCAGGTGGTCGAGCAGCGCCTGCACTTCCATGCGGCCCAGCAGTTCCGACGCATGCGTCGTGATCAGGTGGTTCAGGTGCGTGGCGATGACGGTGCCGGCATCGACGACGGTATAGCCCATGCTCTGCGCTTCGTCTTTCAAGCCGGCGTCGATCCAGATGGCCGGCAGGCCGAATGCGGGATCGGTCGTCACGAGACCCGGCAAGGTGCCGCTCGCCATGCCCGGGTTGATCGCCAGGTAYTGGCCATTCATCGCCTCCCCGCTGCCGACTTCCACGCCCTTCAGCGTGATGCGGTAGGCCGACGGTTTCAGTTCCAGGTTGTCGCGGATGTGCACGGG
>NZ_JBFUDR010000320.1:0-6605 GCF_056404615.1 Massilia sp. P2_C2
GCCTTGCGCGCGGCCGCGCGGCGCAGCTGCTCGGCGAGGCTGCCCCGCTCGTCGCACAGCACCACGCGCGCCACGGCCTGCATCAGCACGCGATCGTCGTTCGGGATCTGGTCGAACGGGCGCACGAACACGCCGCCATGCCGGTCGACCGACTGGGCATCGAGGCTGGAAGCGATCAGGCTCATGATCTGGTCGTGCAGCGCCTGGCGATAGCCCACGGCATCCTCGCACCAGATCACGAGATCGACGACGAGCCCCTTCAAACGCCACCACGCGTGCGCCTGGACCAGCTGGCGCGCCAGTTCCATGTTGGCGGCATCGCGCATGTGCAGCAGCACGATCGGGTAGTCGCCCGAGATCGCATACGGCCACAGACCGGACTGGCCGCGCTGGTTGCGCGCGATGATGGCCGGGTCGGCGCGCAGCGCAGGCTGCGGATGGAGCACGCAGCCGGCCAGGCGCGCGTACAGCTGCGCATCCGCCTCGCTCGCGTTCAGCTGGCGCAGCACGACCTGGCCATGCGTCCACGCCAGTTCCGACACGCGGTCGGCCAGGTGGCGGTCCTGGTACTTGTCGATCAGGCGCACGGCCTCGTCGCGCGTGTCGGCCGCGCCCAGCACGACGTCGATGGTCACGGTCTGGTGCGGCGCCAGGGCCAGCACGCGGCGGATCGCCGTCACCGGATCGAGCACGGCGCCGGCCGTGCCGCCCAGCGCCTCGTGCCCCGCCAGCGCCGCCGGCCGCGCATTGCTGCCGTTGCGGCCGATGAACCGTTCGCGGCTCGTTTCGAACTGCGGCGCCGACACGTCCGGATCGGCGCCATGCACCGTCATCAGGTTCAGCAGCCAGGGCACCGCATCTTCCCTGTATCCTGGCCGGCGCGTGCACAGGACGGCGCCGCGCTCGGCCAGGATCTCCGTCTGCACGAACAACTTGGAGAATGCCGGATGCGCGGCGTCGGCATCGGCCGGCGCGAGCACGACTTCGGCATAACTGGTCAGCTCGATCCTGCGCACGGCATGCGTCCTGTTGGCGACACGGATGCGGCGCAGCTCGATGTCGTCCTCGGGCGATACGACGATCTCCGTGTGCAGCTCGATGCCGTGGTCGCGCCGGCGGAATTCCGCCCGGCCTTCGGAGAACACGGCCTCGTAGTGCTCGGGCCGCGCCAGGGTGGGTTGCCACGTGGTCGACCACACGTCGCCGCCATCCAGGTCGCGCACATAGCAGACATGCCCGCGGTCGTCGGTGGTCGGATCCTCGCGCCAGCGCGTGACGGCCAGGTCGCGCCAGACGCTGTAGCCGGTGCCGGCCGCGGTCACCATCACGTGGTAGCGGCCATTGGACAGCAGCTGCACCTCGTGCGGCGCCGCATCGGGCTGCCCGACCGTTCGGGTCGACCTGCCGTCTTCCGGGACTGCCAGGCGCAGTTCCTCCGCCTCGGCGCGTGCGGACGCACGGGCCCCGGACTTCGGCACGCGCTCCTGCAGCAGCGCCAGCGCGGCCCGGAATTGCGGATCGCTGGCGAAGCGGCGCTGCATGGGCCGGTCGTGCAACAGGTAAGACAGCGCCAGGAAACCCATGCCCTGGTGGTGCACCATGAACGAGCGCACGATGGCGCACGACTGGCCGTGGGGCAGCCGTGCCGGCGTGTAGTCGACCGCCTCGTAGAAGCCGTAGCGGCCCGTGAAACCCAGCTTCGCCATGCGTTCCAGGTTGGCGTACGCGCGCTCCGGCTCGACCATCAGCGCCATCATGGTGGCGTACGGTGCCACGACGAGGTCCTCGCCCAGACCGCGTTTCGCGCCCGTGCCGGGCACGCCGAACGCGCGGTACTGGTAATTCAGCGCGGCATCTACCGTGTTGTAGCCCGACTCGGAAATGCCCCACGGGACGTTGCGCCGGCGGCCGTATTCCGCCTGGGCGCGGACGATGCCGTGGTACGTCCGGTCGAGYAGCGTGTCGCGCCACGTCGGCATCACGAGTAGCGGCATCAGGTATTCGAATATCGAGCCGCTCCACGACAGCAGCAAGGCCTGGCCRTGCACGAGACACAGCTGGCGGCCCAGCGCGAACCAGTGCTCCTGCGGGAACTGTCCCTGCGCGATGCCGACGAAGCTGGCCAGCCGGGCCTCGGATGCGAGCAGGTCGTAGCTGTGTGCATCCAGCCGACGCTCGCCCACGTCATAGCCGAGCGCCAGCAGATGGGTATCGGCGTTGTACAGGAAGCTGAAGTCCATGTCGGCGCAGTCGCGCGCGGCGCGTGCCAGCCGGTCGATTTCCTGCAGGCGCGCACGCGCATTGGCGCCGCCCTCCGCCACGAGGCGGGCGAGCTGCAACTGGCGCGTGCGCTCGTCCGGCGCGAGGTGCTCGCCCTGCACCTTCATGTCGTAGCCGGCCAGCTCGCGCAGCGTGGGAATGCGCGTGAGGCTGGAATCGATCACGTATTCCTGCACGACGCGCATCCACGGCGCCATCGCCAGCAAATCGGCCTGGGCCGCCGCTGCCTGTGACGCCAGCTTGTCGGACCAGCCGCGCAGCAGCGGGTCGGCGTCGGGCGGCACGGCGGCGCACAGCGCCTCGGCCTGGCGCGCCAGCGCCTGCAGGCAGTCGGCCAGGCCCGGCAAGGTGCCCGTGTTGGGGCAGCGTTCCGGCGTGAGCTGGTGGCGCAGCGCGGCGATCGCCTCGCGCACGGCGGGGACGGCATGGTCTTCGACGACGTCCAGCGTGTCGCGGATGCCGTCCAGCGCCCGGCTCGACGCGATGGGCTCGTCGGCCAGCCGCTCCAGGCCGGCGGCAAGCGTGAGCAGGTGACCGGCCAGGTTGCCGCTGTCCACGGCCGAGACGTAGTGCGGCGGCAGCGGGGCCAGCGTCTGCGTGTCGTACCAGTTATAGAAATGGCCGCGGTAGCGCTCCAGCCGGTCCATCGAGTCCAGCGTGGCGCGCGTGCGTGCCAGCAGGTCCGACGTGGCGGCGTAGCCGAAGTCCCGGGCCGTCAGGTTGGCCAGCAGTGCGAGGCCCAGGTTCGTCGGCGAGGTGCGGTGCGCGACGACGGGTGCCGGATGTTCCTGCATGTTGTCGGGCGGGAGCCAGTTCTCCTGCGCCGTCACGTGATCCTCGAAGAACGCCCAGGTGCGGCGCGCCAGCCGGCGCAGGAAGCGGCGCTGGCCGTCCGCCAGCTGCGGCACGGGATGCGCGGCCGGCAGGCTGACCCACCACGCCACGACGGGCGACAGGAACCACAGCAGCAACAACGGCGCGGCGGCGAACAGCGCGTACGGGTGCGCAAAGCTGAGCAGGACGGCGACGCCGACCGCGAACGCGGGCGCGAACCACATGTTGCGCCAGTTCGATTCCATGTCGGTGCTGGAGCGCGACAGGCTCGACGCGCGCCACTCGAGCCGCCGCTGTTTCGACACGCCCATGCGCCAGGCGCTGCGCACGATCGCGTCCAGGCTGTAGCAGGCCTCGTGCGGCAGGAAGGCCGTGTTCAGCAGCGCGTGGACAAGGCCGGCGCAGGCGCCGTGCGACCAGTTCAGCAGGTGCTGGCCCAGCGGGATGTCGTGCGGCTTGTCGGCCAGCGCCACGAGTGCGCCGAGTGCGAACGGCAGGAAGAACACGGCCAGCACGGCCGCGCTCCAGAACGCCGGCGACGGCAGCAATGCCCAGCACAGCGGCAGCAACATGGTCAGCACGGGCGCGACGAGGCTGCGGCGCAGGTTGTCGAACAGCTTCCAGCGCGCCAGCGGCGGCAGTGGATTCGGTTCCTTCCGGCCATCCGCCAGCGGCACGCGCGCACGCAGCCAGCCGGCCAGTTGCCAGTCGCCGCGGATCCAGCGGTGCCGGCGGCCGACGTCGTCGCTGTAGCGCGCCGGACCCGGCTCGACGAGCGTGGCGTCGCTGAGCAGGCCGGAGCGGACGTAGCAGCCTTCCAGCAGGTCGTGCGACAGCACGCAATCGTCGGGAAAGCGCCCGCGCAGCACGCGGTCGAACGCGTCCAGGTCGTAGATGCCCTTGCCGGCAAATGAACCTTCGCCGAACAGGTCCTGGTAGACGTCGGACACGGTGCGCGTGTACGGATCGATGCCTGGCTCGCCGCTGCACAGGCGCTCGTAACGCGATGCGTGTTCCAGCGGCAGCGCGGCCGTCACGCGCGGCTGCAGCAGGCCGTAGCCTTCCACCACGCGCCGGCCCGCCGCATCGAACACGGGGCGGTTGAGCGGATGCGCCATCGCGGCGACAAAGGCGCGCGCGGCGTCGCGCGGCAGCCGGGTGTCGGCATCGAGCGTGATCACGTAACGGATTTCATTCAGGTCGGCGGCCTCCCCCTCGACGACAGCGAACGGCCCGCSCTCGCCGCGCAACAACAAGGCGTTGAGGTCTTCGAGCTTGCCGCGCTTGCGCTCGCGGCCGATCCACGCGCCCTCGCACTCGCTCCACACGCGCCGGCGGTGCAGCAGCAGGAACGGTTTGTCGTCGCCGTCGCCGTATGTCACGTTCAGCGCGGCGATGGCGGCGCGCGCCTGTTCGATCAGTTCGGCGTCGCCGTACACCTCCTGCCGCGGCGCGTCGACGAGGTCGGTCAGCAGGCAGAAGCGCAACTGCGGATCGCGGTTGGCCAGGTAGCGCACTTCGAGCGCGTCGACCAGGTCCGCCACGTTGTCGCGGCTGTACAGCAGCGCCGGCACGACGACGATGGTGCGCGCAGCGGGCGGGATGCCCCCGCTGAAATCCATGCGCGGCAGCGGGGCCGGTGCGACGAGCCGCGTCGCCATCAGGTTGACGAGGGCCAACGCCAGCTGGCTCGCGCCGAGCGCGCCCAGCACGCCGATGGCGACGAGCAGGCCGTGGCCGGCGCCGTCCCGCGCCGCGTACACGACGGCCGCCGCCGCGAACAGCGCCGTGAACGCGCCGATGGCGCCCAGGTAGGACAGCAGCGGACGCGCACGGCCCGCGCGCCGCAGCGCGGCATTGACACCCGGACGCATGTGCAGCCGCCGTTCCAGGCGCGCCAGGCCGTTGCCGGCGAGGTAGTAGCCGACGTGGCGCAGCCGCTCATCAGTTACGTCCTCTCCTGCAAGTGCAAGAGCCTCGGTCGCGACCTCGATCTCGGTACGGCCACTGGCGCGCGCCAGGCGCTCGACCACGTGGCGGTAATGGTCGCGCGTGGCGAAGTCCATGCTGGCGTAGACGCCGGCCGGGTCGCCGCGCAGGGCCTGCTCGACGGCGCTCATGGTCTCGACGAATACGCGCCAGTCGGTGTTGCCGAGCAGGCGCAGGCTGGCGATGGTGTTGGCGATCGAGACCTGGTCGGTGGCCTGCTGCCGGACGTCGCCCTGCACGGCCTGGTCGATCGTGCGGCCCTCGTCCGCAAGACGCGTGGCGATCCATTGCAGCGCCTGCGTSAGCGCGCCGCTGCGGCCCTGCAGCCGGCGCGTCAGCTCGGCCACGAACCCGGAGCCCATCGGCTGCACCTCGCGCGCCATGTCGGCCACGACGAGGATCAGGTCGCCGGGCCGCTCGTCGGCCCTGGCCGTCATGCGGTCGGCCCAGCGGTTGGCCTGTTCGCGCTGGCGCAGGCTGTCGGCCTGGCGCGCGGCGATGCGGCGCAGGTTTTCGATCAGCGCGAGCCGCAGCATGATCGGGATCGCCCACAGTTCTCCCAGCGCCAGCGACGCCCCTTCCTGGTAGGCGGCGACGAAGCGCGCCAGGCTTTCCGGCTCCAGGCGGCCGTCGCCATGCGCGATCACTTCCAGCGCCAGCTGGTACACGCGTGGCCTGCCGCAGGCGTCGGCGTCCTGCAGGCAGGGCAGCTCGCGGCTGTAATCGGGCGGCAGGTGGCTGCGCGCGAGCCGGACCTGCTCTTCGATCAGGTAGGCGTTATCGAGCAGCCACTCGGCCGCGGGCGCCGGGTGCACGCCGGACTTGGCGGCGAGCGTGAGGCTGGCGCAGGCGGTGGCGATGACGTCGGCGTTGTCGGCCAGGCGTTCCAGCAGGCGGTCGCTGCCCGGCTGGTCGGCCAGCTGATGGCGCGCGGCGAGGCGGCGGCCGTGCACGGCCATCTGGGCGGCGGAAAACAGGTCGGCACGCAGCGGGGCCTCGTCCTCGGCGAGGCCGGGTGCTGCGGCGGACGGGCGATCTTTTTCTTCTTTCAACAGGAACCTCATGGTGGCGTGCGCAACCAGCCGCCGGCTGACGCGGGACGCGACCATTAAGGTGAAGGGCGGAATACTCGTGGGCGCACGGCTGACGCCATGCTAAGAGATCAGGTGCCTGGAAACTGTGCGTTACCGTACACAGGTGCGCTGTACGTGGCCGACACCACGCCGCCGACGAGGTTCCACGCCTGCGCATGCCCGGCCCGGTGCAGGCATAACGCCGCCTTCGCGCTGCGGTTGCCGCTGCGGCAGACGAAAACGACCGGGCGTCCGCTCTCGGCCAGCCAGCCGGCCAGGTGTTCCGCCAGGCGCGACAACGGCGCGTTGTGCGCCGCGCGGCCGTGCAGGGTCAGCGCGCCCGCCTGCGCCTCGGCCGCTTCGCGCACGTCCACGAGCAGCGCATCCTCGTGGCGGCGCAGGAAGACGTCCAGCGTGTCCCCATGCAGC
>NZ_JBFUDR010000321.1:0-6558 GCF_056404615.1 Massilia sp. P2_C2
GGCCACGGTCGCGCCGGGCATCGCCGAAGCGCTGATCGCCACCGCCATCGGCCTGTTCGCCGCGATCCCGGCCGTGGTGGCGTACAACCGCTTCACCCACGACATCGACCGCCTCGCGATCCGCTTCGAAAGCTTCGTCGAGGAATTCTCGAACATCCTGCAGCGCCAGTCGCGCTGATTGCCGCAACGAGGAACCGACATGGCCTTCAACAGCAGCCTGCGCGGCAGCCGTCGCAAGCTCAAGTCCGAGATCAACGTCGTGCCTTACATCGACGTGATGCTGGTGCTGCTCATCATCTTCATGGCGGTGCCGCCGACCCAGAACCCCAGCGAGATCAAGCTGCCCAGCGCCGAGCGCTCGACGCAGCCGCCCGACGACTACATCCAGGTCGCGATCAAGGACAACGCCCAGCTGCAGATCGGCATCACGGGCAAGAACCCGCAGGCGCTGGAAGACGTGTCGAGCCGCGCCGCCCTCGTCGCACGCCTGCGCGAGATCCACGCCGATCATCCGGACTATCCGGTCTTGATTGCGGGGGACCGCGACAGCAAATACGACGACGTGATCCAGTTGATCTCGGAAGCCAGGAAGATGGGTATCACCCGCGTCGGACTGGCCACGAAGTGAAGACGAACTGATGTCAGCAACGAAGTCAAACAACACCGGCCTCGGCAACGGCTCGCCTTACCGCGTGCCGCCCGAACCGAACCGCTGGCCCGCAATCGGCCTGGCGGTGGGCGTGCACGCCCTGTTGCTGGCCTTCCTGTGGATCGGCGTGAGCTGGCAGAACAATGCGCCCGTCGCCGTCGAGGCGGAAATCTGGGACGTCAAGACCCAGACCGCCGCCCCGCCCGCTCCTGAGCCGACGCCGGCGCCCGAGCCAGAACCGGAACCCCAGCCGCAACCGGCGCCGAAAGCGGTGGAGCCGCCGCCCGCCGTCGAACAGCCGCAGCCGAAACAGCCGGACATCGCCCTCGAGCGCGAGAAGAAGCGCAAGGAAGAACTGAAACGCAAGCAGATCGAGGAAGAGCGCCTGGAGCGCGAACGCGAACTCGTGGAGCAGAAGCGCGCCGAAGAAAAGAAAGCGAAGGCGCTCGCCGAGAAAAAAGAACGCGAGCTGGCAGAGAAAAAGGCACAGGCCGAAGCGGAGAAGAAGGAAGCCGAGAAGAAGAAAAAAGAAGACGCGGAAAAGAAAAAGAAAGAGGAAGCCGAGAAGAAGAAAAAGGCCGCCGAAGAACAGAAGAAACTCGACGCCGCGCGCGCCGACGAGATGCGCCGCATCACGGGCGCGGCCGGCAATCCGTCCAGCACGGGGACGGCCGAGAAATCGACGGCGCCGCGTCTCGACTCAGGATATGGCGCGGCCATTAGAGGCAAAGTAAAAGGCAATACGTCGTACGCGGGCAGCCTCGACGAACCGGGCAACCCGACCGCGACCTTCCGCGTCGAACAACTGCCGACCGGCGAGATCATCAACGTCAAAAAGATCAAGAGCAGTGGTGTGCCTTCATTCGACGACGCCGTCGAAAAAGGCATCGCCAAATCGTCCCCACTGCCCAAGAAGAAAGATGGTACGGTAGAGCGTTCCCTCGTGATCGAATTCCATATGAAGGACCTGCAGTGATCGCGTTCCGACCTTAACCATTGCTGAGAGAAACATGAAGAAACTACATACCCTGCTGTTTTCGGCCACCCTCCTGATGGGCGTGGCTGCACATGCCCAGCTGAAAGTCGAAATCGCCGGCGTGGGCAGCAACCAGATCCCGGTCGCAGTCGCCGCGTTCGCCGACGAATCGGTGGCGCCCGAGCAGGTGTCCGCGATCGTCCGCGCCGACCTCGAACGCAGCGGCGTGTTCAAGGTCATCGATGCACGCCAGACGATTTCCGACACCGCCAACATCGACCTGGCCGCGTTCAAGGCCAGCGGTGCCGACGCGCTCGTCGTGGGCTCCGTGCAGCGTCTCGCGGATGGCCGCTTCCAGGTACGCTACAAGCTGCTCGACACCGTCAAGAAGGCGCAGTTGTCGCAACTGTCGGATGCCGTCACCGCGCGCAACACGCGCCTGGAAGGCCACCGCATCGCCGACGACGTCTACGAAAAACTGACCGGCGTGCGCGGCATCTTCTCGACCCGCATCACGTACGTGAAGCAGGATCCGGCCTCGCGCGACTACAAGCTCGTGGTGGCGGATGCCGATGGCGAAGGCGAACAGGTCGCGGCGCACGGCCGCGAGCCGATCATCTCGCCGTCGTGGTCGCCGGACGGCACCAAGGTCGCCTACGTCTCGTTCGAACTGCGCAAGCCGGTGATCTTCGTGCAAAACCTCGTGACGGGCCAGCGCTCCGTCGTCGCCAACGAAAAGGGGAACAACTCGGCGCCGGCCTGGTCCCCGGACGGCACCAGGCTGGCCCTCGCACTGTCTAAGACCGGCAATACGCAAATCTGGATCGTCAACGCCGACGGCAGCGGCCTGCGCCGCCTGACGAACAGCGCCGACATCGACACCGAACCCCAATTCTCGGGTGACGGCCAGATGATTTATTTCACCAGCGACCGCAGCGGCGGCCCGCAGATCTACAAGATGAGCGTGAACGGTGGGCAAGCGACCCGCGTCACGTTCAACGGCAGTTACAATATCAGCCCTCGTATTTCCCCGGACGGCAAGACGCTGGCGTGGATTTCGCAACGCGATGGGGGTTTTTCCCTGTATGCGATGGACCTGGCCAGCGGCCAGGAACAACGCTTGGCCGATGGGGCCACCGAACCGAGTTTTTCGCCGAACGGCAAATACATCATGTATGCGACCAGGGGTGGCGGCCGTACCGCGCTCGCCGTTGTGTCGGTCGACGGGCGTGTCAAGCAGCGCTTGAGCACCCAAGCGGGAAACATTCGGGAGCCCAGCTGGGGCCCGTTTATGAAGTAAATCTTTTTGACCAGGAGAAAAACCCATGCATAATGTAAAAAGTGTAGCGTTCATCGTGGCCGCTGCGGCCCTGCTGTCGGCGTGCACGTCGTCGCCGAAGCTGCAGGAAGCCCCGCCAGTCACGGAAAAGCCTGTCACCCAGGCACCGCCGGTCGCTGACAACCGTGAAATCCGTCCGGTCGAAGCCCCCGCGGTCGATCCGCTGAACGACCCGAAAGGCGTCCTGGCGAACCGCAGCGTGTACTTCGATTTCGACAGCTACGCCGTGCGCGCCGACGGCAAGCCGGTCGTCGAGAACCACTCGGCTTACCTGACCAAGAACACGCAGCGCAAGGTCCTGATCCAGGGTAACACCGACGAGCGCGGCGGCACCGAATACAACCTGGCCCTGGGCCAGAAGCGCGCCGAAGCCGTGCGCAAGTCGATGGCTGCCCTGGGCGTGTCGGATGGCCAGATGGAAGCCGTCTCGCTGGGCAAGGAAAAGCCGAAGGCCATGGGCCACGACGAGGCTGCCTGGGCTGAAAACCGCCGCGCCGACATCGTCTATCAATAATCGGGACGCTGTCGAGGCTGCGTAAGCCGGCTGGGCGCCCCCAGCAATTGACAGCGGGGCGGGATGCGGTGCAGACTGCATCCCGCCCCGTTTCCGTTTGGATTCGCCCTGGGGACATCCCCGTATTTACCGGTTTAGAAAGAGCTCATGATGATCAAACTGTCCCAGTTCCGCCTCGCAGCCGTCGCCCTCGCCCTCACTGCCTGGCTGCCCCTGCAGGCGAACGCCGGCCTGCTCGACGACGACGAGGCACGCCGGGCGATCCTGGACCTGCGCGCCAAGGTCGAGGCACTGACACGTGACATCAACGCCCGCCTCGACACCAAGGCCGACAAAGCGATCGGCGTCGACATGCTGAACCAGCACGAGCAGACGATGCAGGAAATCGCGCGCCTGCGCGGCCAGGTCGAAGTCCTCGCCAACGAAATCGCCAACGCGCAGAAGAACCAGAGAGACCTGTACGCCGACCTCGACGCCCGCATCAAGAAACTCGAGCCGCGTCAGGAAACCATCGACGGCCAGTCCGCCGAGGTCCTGCCGGGCGAAAAGAAAACCTACGATGCCGCGATGGATCTGTTCAAGTCGGGCGACTACAAGGCCGCCGCCGCCGCGCTGCAGGATTTCGTCCGCCGCTTCCCCGAATCGGCCTACGCGGCCAACGCCCAGTACTGGCTCGGCAACGCCTACTACGCCCAGCGCGACTACAAGAACGCGATCGCCGCCCAGGAAGCCGTCGTCTCCAACTACGGCAGCAGCGCCAAGGCCCCGGACGCCATGCTCAACATCGCCTCCAGCTATACCGAGCTGAAGGACAAGAAGAATGCCAAGAAGGCCCTGCAGCAACTCGTCTCGAAGTTCCCCGACTCCGCGGCGGCCCAGGCAGCCAAGGATCGTCTGGCCGCCCTGAAGTAATCTTCGGCGTCGGTACGCACGTTGTGATCGTTTGACACGACCGCAGTTACCGCCTATAATCTTGCTTCTTTCGGGTCGTTAGCTCAGTTGGTAGAGCAGCGGACTTTTAATCCGTTGGTCGCTGGTTCGAGCCCAGCACGGCCTACCAGAATTTGCAGTAACAAGAAGGCGTTGCGAGTGATCGTGACGCCTTTTTTGTTTCAAGCGCCCACTCTTCCGCTGCGTGGCCCGGATTCGTCGTGGGCGCCAACACTGGCCGGCTTGTGCGAAAAGCTCGCAGCCTACGCCGTCATCGCCTGCAACGCCCCGACATCATCCGGATCGCGCCTGAGCCTGTCCGCCCCCACGCAAATCTTGCGGTAATAAATGCCGTTGCGAACGCCGCGGTAGTCCATGTACGCTTCCGCGATCGGGTCCGGCCGATGCTCCCGCCGCGCCCGGTCGATCAGCACCTGCAGATAGCGCGTGCCCATCTGAATGTTCGTCGCCTCGTCGATGAACCCGGGACTTGAATGGAAGGCGTCCGCCGCGGCATACAGGGCCGCTTCGGCACAGCGTTCGCCGGGCGGCTTGCACAGGTTATCGAGCCGGAACAGTTCCCGGTTCGCGACCTTCAGCAACTGCATCAGCCCCCGCGCGCTACTGCCTTCCGGCTGGGCGCATTTGTCGAAGCGCGATTCCATGTAGATCTGGCAGACGATGAGTTCGTCCGCCAGGCAGGAACGGTTGTTCGCGTGCACGAGCTGCCGGATCTCGCGCAGGCGCGCGAGCGGCGCCGGACACGCCAGCGCGGCGCCCTCCTCGCTCGAGATTGTCGCCGCCGGGTGCGGCGCGCGCTGGACAGTCTGTTCGGCCATATCGTCCCCCATCTCCTGATCTGCCGCCTATATCGTGCTACCCGGATCGCATGACTGATTTGCGCCATCTCAGCCGTGCTCCAGCTTGCCGTGCCGACGATAGCTTGCTCGACCTCAAGCACCGCCCGCCCCCGCCCACGATAATTTCCGGATGGAATATTAACGAGCGGTACCCACCCCGCACTGCTCATCCGTTACACTGCCCATGCGCAGTTTCCGCAACCAAGGAATCCAACCGCCATGCCCCTCGACCTTTCCGATACCCTCGTGGTCGGCATCTCCGCCACCGCCCTGTTCGACCTGGCGGAAGCCGATGCCATCTACAAAGCGAGATCCATCAAGAATCCCCAGGGCGCGCTGGAGGAATACCGCGCCTACATGCTGGAGCGCGAGAACGAGCCGCTGCGCGACGGCACCGGCATGGCCCTCGTGCGCGCGCTGCTGGGCCTGAACCGCTATGCGCCGTCGGAGTCTAAGCCGCTGGTCGAAGTCGTCGTCATGTCGCGCAACAGCCCGGAGACCGGCGTGCGCGTCTTCAACAACATCCGCTCCCGCGGCCTGCCGATCTCGCGCCATGCGTTCACCGGTGGCGAGTCCGTCGTCGACTACCTGGACGCGTTCGCCGTCGACCTGTTCCTGACGACGAACGTCGAGGATGCCCAGCGCGTGATCGACGCGCAGGCCTGCGCCGCCGCGATCCTGAAGCCGCCGCCGCACGCGGGCGAGGCGCCGCCGGAGGACCAGGTGCGCATCGCCTTCGATGGCGATGCCGTGCTGTTCGACGATTCGTCCGAACTCGTGTACAAGACGGAAGGCCTGGACCGCTTCCACACGATCGAGGACGAGAAGCAGAACGAGCCGATGAAGGATGGTCCGTACGCGATCCTGCTGCGCCGGCTGGCGCGCCTGCAGGAACGGCTGCCGTTCGGCGCGGATGTGTCGCCCGTGCGCATCGCCATCGTCACGGCGCGCAGTGCGCCGGCCGAGATGCGGGTCATCAATACGCTGCGCCACTGGGGCGTCTACGTCAACGAAATCTTCTTCCTCGGCGGCGTGCCGAAGTCGAAGGTGGTCAAGGCGTTCCGCGCGCACCTGTTCTTCGACGACCAGGACCTGCACCTCGACCCGGCCGCGCGCCACGTGCCGTCGGGGCGCGTACCCTATCGTTCGGACTCGCCGCTGTTCACGCCGTTGCCGCTCGACCTGTCCGCGGATCCGCCGCTGCTGGTCGAAAAAGTCGAAGCGGGATGACCGGGCGCCGCTGCGTCGGGCGCCGCCGCGCCGGGCGCCGCCGCGCCGCGCACCTCGAAC
>NZ_JBFUDR010000322.1:0-6554 GCF_056404615.1 Massilia sp. P2_C2
CGTCCGGCCTACGACGAGACGCTGTCCCCAGGGCTGCCCGCGGGCCTCAACCTGGGCCGCCAGCTCGCGTGGCTGCAGGCGCGCTTTCCGGACGCCTTCGTCCGCGCACGCCACGTCCTCACGTATCCGCAATACTGGGCATGGAAGCTGTGCGGCACGGCCGCGTCGGAAGCGACGTCGCTGGGCTGTCACACGGACCTGTGGGATCCGCGCCGGCAGACATGGTCCAGCCTGGTCGCCCGGATGGGCTGGACGGCACTGATGCCGCCGCTGACGCCCGCGCACGCGGCGCTGGGCACGGTGCGCCCCGACGTCGCGGCCGCGACCGGCCTGCCGGCCGATTGCGCGGTCCTGTGYGGCATCCACGACAGCAATGCGTCGCTGCTGCGCTACCTCGGCACGGACGGYGACGCGCCGCGCACCGTGCTGTCGACGGGCACGTGGATGATCGCGGCCGCCTTCGGCGCCAGCCTGGACGGCCTCTCCGAGCACGCCGACATGCTGGCCAACACGAATGCGCTGGGCCAGCCCGTCGCCTGCATGCGCTTCATGGGCGGGCGCGAATTCGCCGAGCTGGCGGGCGCCGCGCCCACGCCGTGCGGCATGGATGACATCGAACGCCTGATCGCGCGCGGGACGCTGGCGCTGCCCTGCTTCGCCGCCACGGGCGGGCCGTTCGCGGGCCGGGCCGGCAGCATCGCCGGGCCCGCGCCCGCGGATGCGCGCGAACGCTATGCGCTGGCCACGCTGTACTGCGTGCTGATGACGGATTACTCCCTGGATGCGCTGGGCGCGGCCGGACCGCTGGCCGTCGAAGGAAGTTTTACCGCCAACCCCTGGTTCGGACCGTTGCTGGCGGCATTGCGACCGCAGCAGGCCGTTTCGTATTCGGACGACGCGAGCGGGACGACGTGCGGGGGATGGATGCTGCGTTATCGCGCTGCGCCGCCGCCGGGCGGCAGCACGGCGATCGCGGCACGGGCTCCGGTTGGACTGGAGGCGTATCGAGCAAGGTGGCAACACGCGTTATCGTAGGGTGAGCACCCCGTGCCCACGCGGACGTTTGCGGTCCGCCAGCATCCGCGTGGGCGGAGGCCGCCCACCCTACTTAAACCCGCGAGGCCTCGTAACTGACGCCCTCGGCCACGACGTTGCCGGCCGTCCGGTTCAATCGCACGATCAGGTCCTGCAACGGCAACGGCCGGCAATACAGGTAACCCTGCATGCACGGCTTGCCATTCTCGGCGAGGAAGCGTGCCTGCGCTTCCGTCTCGATGCCTTCCGCCACGACGCGCAGCCCCAGGTGGTCCGCCATCGCGAGGATGGTCTGGACGATCGCCGTGCCGTTCGCGTCGTGCGGCGTGTCGCGCATGAAGCTCTTGTCGATCTTCAGCTCGTACAGCGGCATCTTCTTCAGGTAGCCCAGGCTCGAATATCCCGTACCGAAATCGTCGATCGAGAAGCGGATGCCGAGCGCCGCCAGTTCGCGCATCTTGGCCGTAATCCCATCGAAGTCTTCGACCAGCAAGCCTTCCGTCACCTCGAACACGAAGGCGTGCGGCGCCACGCCCGACTCGTCGAACGCGGCGCGCACCTGGGCGACGAATTCGGGCTGGCGGAACTGGCGCGGGCTGACGTTGACGGACAGCTGCAGCGGATGCCCGGCCTCCTCGAGCGCCAGCCGCGCCATGCAAGCCTGGCGCAGCACCCACTGTCCGAGCTGGACGATCAGGCCGGTCGTCTCCGCCACGGGGATGAAGACGTCGGGCGGGACAAAGGTGCCGTCGGCGCGGCGCCAGCGCATCAGCATTTCCGCGCCCACCGGGCTGCCGTCATGGTCGACCTGCAGTTGCAGGTGCATGGAGAGCTCGCCGTTGTCGAGCGCCGCCGACAGGTCGCGGCCCAGCGTGAGCTGGCGCTCCGCAGCCGCCAGCATCGGGGTCGCGAACACGGCCACGCCGTTGCGGCCCGCCGCCTTGGCGTGGTACATCGCGAGGTCGGCGTCGCGCATCAGGTCGGCGACGGACTGGCCGGGGCGCGTCGGCAGCGCGACGCCGATACTGGCCGTCGAGTGGTAGTTCTGGTCGTCGATGCTGACGTCATCCGCCAGCGCGGTGCGCACCTTGTCCGACACGGCCAGCGCGGCGGTCGTGGCGGCGCCCAGGTCGGTGCCGAGGCCTTCCAGCAGCACGACGAATTCGTCGCCGCCGAGGCGCGCCACCGTGTCGCCCTTGCGCACCACATGGGAGAGGCTCTTCGCCGTGTGCTTGAGCAGCGCGTCGCCCGTTGCATGGCCGCGCGCATCGTTCACGTGCTTGAAGTTGTCCAGGTCGATGTACAGCACGGCACCCAGCCCGCGGCCGGCATTCGCTGCCGCCACCATGGCATCGAGGCGCTCCGTGATCAGGCGCCGGTTCGGCAGGCCCGTGAGCACGTCATAGTACGCGAGGCGGTGGATCGCATCGGCCGAGTGACGCCGCTCCGTGATGTCGCGGCCGACGACGACCCAGTGGCTGATCTTCCCGTGGTCGTCCGTGAACGGCATCAGTTCCACCTCGACCCAGTACGGGTCGCCCGTCTTGGTGTAGTTGACCATCTCCGCCGTCGCCGCCTGCCCGTTGCGCATCGCCTCGACGATGCGCTCGACGACAGCCGGATCCGTTCCGGGCCCATGCAATACGCGCATGCTGCGGCCGACGATCTCCGCATCGCTATAACCCGTGCGGCGCTGGAACGCCTCGTTGGAAAAGATGATGGGCTGCTCGCGGTCGGGCGGCTCGACGGCGCGCGCGATCAGGACCATGTCGTTCAGGCGCGCCAGCGCGGCCGACGTGAGGCGCAGCTCGGCGTTCAGCGCGTGCAGCGCATCCTGGCCGCTCTCCAGCGACTTGGCGAACCCGCGCACGTCCTCCAGCGAGCGCGCCAGACCGTTCAGCATCGTGCCGCAGGTGACCGTCAGCAGCGCGCCGACGCAGGTGAAGTTCAGCGTGACGAGCACCGCCGTCATGACGGGATCGTGGCCCATGTTAGCCAACGTGGCCGGGAAATGGATCATGCCGAGGAGGAGAATGATGGCGCTGGTCGCGAGCGCCACCAACGCCTGCCGCGTGCCGAGCAGGACGGCCGCCATCACGGGCGGCGCAATCAGGTAGTTCTGGCTGACCGGTCCCACCTTCAGCATGAGACCGATGGCCACCAGGTAGATGATGGCCAGGAAGTTCAGGACGCGGAGCCTATACGGCATGCGCTCCATGCGCCACAGGGCGAACAGCCACGCGATCGCGGCGCCATCCATCGCAGCGACCGTCCATACGCCATGGCGCAGGACGACGACCACAACCGGAATCGCGGCAATCGTACCCAGGACAAGCACTATCGACAACAGACGCGAGAAAATCCGAGCGCGCCATTTTGCGATATCGTCTAACCCTTGCATCACCCTTACCTCGCGCGCACCAGGCGTTTATGCATCCCGGTTGTATTCTCGTGAGGCAACATTGTAAGTGCCGGAGCGACGCCTGTCACGTCGCACACTACAAGGTGTTGCGGCATTGTGACTTTCGGTTCAAAGTTTTGTCTCGGATTTGCCGATTACCGCGTCCGAAGACGGGCCGCCGCGCACCGCACGCAAGGTAACGAGACGCACGGGCTCGAGCGCGTTGCCCGGCTGCCCATCCGTCGTCACGGCCAGCGCGACCGTGTTCTCGCCCTGCGGATCCAGGATGCCAGGCGGAATCACGAACACGCGCTGCGGCCCCACGTGGGCGATGAACTGTCCCATGTTCCAGCCGTTGACGAAGATCAAGACACGAGTTTCACGATCCGAGCGTGGTCTGGACGTATCACCAAATACTAGGCCCAACTGCACGTCGTGACCTTGCGGCAGCGCAAGCTTTACGCGCGTGCGCAGCCAGTAGGTGCCGGGCCCCGGTGGCGCGTCGCCCGGCCGCGCGCGCGTCCAGCCGCGGTCGGGAGCGCCGGGCAGGTGCCAGCCCGCGCGCTCGCCGTACAGGCCCCCGTCGTTCAGCGGGCCGCGCACCGGGTCCGTACCGTCCTCGCCGCCGCGGTTGCCCTGCAGGCGCCAGCGGATGGGCACGGCGTGGCGACGGCCCCCCTGCGCCGCCAGCGACGCCGCGATCAGGCCGCGCGCCTCGCGGTGCGCATCGTCCGCCATCAGGTCCCAGTTGTGCGAATCGTTGCGCACCATGACGGCGACGACGTGCGGACCCGGCGCCAGCCTGCCGAGGTCGAAACGCACGGTGTCCGTCGTCTCCGGGAATGCGCGGCCCGTATCCAGTTCGTGCTGGCCCAGGAAGCGGCCGTCGATCCAGGCCTGCAGCATGCCCGCGCCGCCACCGCCGTAGAACAGGTCCAGCCGATTCGTGCCTTTCGCGACGATGTCGAAACGCCCGCGATACCACACGTCGCCGTGGTGAAAGCCATAGTCGCTCATGGCCAGGGTGGGCTGGCCGCGCTCGGGCAGGGTCCACGTCTGCGCGGCGGACGCGCGTGCATCCGCCTGCACCCAGTCATGGTCGTCGAATCCCGGCTGCGCTTCCGGGCTGTCCATGCGTCGCATCCACGCGATCTTGCCCAGGTCCGGCAACGTCACCCGCGCCGGACCGGCCAGCGTGCCGGCGCGCAGGCTGCCGTCCGGCTGGCGCGTCAGTTGCAGCGCCACGCCGTCGAACGTGGCGGCCGCGATGTCCGGCCCCCATATCTCGAGCGGAGTGTCGGCATCCGTGTCGCCCTCGAGGTGCAGCCGGCCGCCGTCGACACGCGCACCGCGCACCAGCGCCGGCGTCAGTTCGAGAACGGCGCCCGCCGGCGTCTCCTGCATCCAGAAGCCCTGCGACGTCGCCTCGTCCGCGATCAGCAACAGCAGCGGCGCCCGCCCTCCGCCCGTGATGCGCACGCGCGCCAGGCCCGCATGCATGTACGCGAGCTTCAGGTCGCCGCGCGCGGCGTCGAACGTGGAGCGCACGGCGCCCGCCAGCACTTCCACCTGCGGGGCCGACGCATAGCGCAACACCGTCTCGCCGGCCTCGCCGTCGCGGCCGTGCACCAGGACGAGGTCACGCTCCTTGTCCTGCATGCGCGCCTGCAGCTCCGACGTCGAATACACGAGATGCTGGCGTTCGATGTCCCAGTCGGCCAGCAGCATCTTCGCGTCCTGCCCGTTCAGGCGCGACGCGATCGTGTAGCGGCCGTCGCGCGTCTCCAGCGCGAACGAGAACGCATCGTCCGTCAGCAGGTCGGACGGGCCGTGCACGGCGAACAGCACGTGCGCGCCCAGTTCCGTGTTGACGTTGTGGTACAGCCTGACCCGTGGCGACGTGGTGCGGATCTCCGGTCCCTTGTCCATGTGCGCCAGCACGGGCGCGGCCGCGCGCACGAACATGCCCTGCTGCTTCAGCGCCAGCGCTTTCGGGCGCAGGCCGCGGTCCTCCGCGATCGGCGCGCCGTAGTCGTAGGACGTGTACACGATCGGCCCCGGCAGCCATCCCCACGACGTGCCGCCGAACGCCATGTAGATATTGTGGATCGTGATGCGGTTGACGAGATTCGTCCCGTAGAACACACGCTGGTAACCCTTGCCCTGGCGCTCGGCCGTGCAGCCGTACGTGCCATTGGAGCCCCAGTAGTCGAACCAGCCGGCGCCCACCTCGGCCGCGAAACCGGGCGTATCCGGAGAGCTGAGTGCCCCCGCCTTCGGCCCCGGCGCCGCGTAGATGCCCCAGTCGGGGGCCTTGTTCGGCCCCGCAGGGTTCGCATGCACGTCGCAGCTGCCGCCCGGATAGCCGTCGAATGCATACAGATCCGTCGGCCCCGGATTCGCCCACGGCGCGCTGGAAGCGCGCGGCGTCCAGTCGGGCAGCCGGCCGGCCGCGTTGTGGAAGAACGGTACCGTGATGCCGTCCGCGCGCGCCTTCGCGGCCAGGTGTTCCATCTGGCGCACGTGCTTCGGCTCGACCTTGCCCAGTTCGTTCTCGAGCTGGTAGGCGATGACCGTGCCGCCGCCCGTCGTCACCTGGTGGCGCGCGATGATGGCGTCGACCTGCGTCATCCACTCGTCGACGGCCGCAAGGTACGCGGGATCGTCCGTGCGCGCTTCTGCACGGTTGCGCATCATCCAGCCGGGAAAGCCGCCGCCGGACAGCTCCGCATTCACGTACGGCCCCGTGCGCGCGATCACGTACATGCCTTCTTCTTCCGCCATCTCGAGGGCCCGCTCGACGTTGCGCACGCCGGAGAAATCGTACACGCCGGGCGCCGGCGAATGATAGGCCCAGTCGAAATAGAACGACACGGCGTTGAAGCCGAGCGCCTTCATCTTCTGGATCACGTCGCGCCAGCGTTCCGGGTCCGGCAGGCGGAACGGGTGAATCTCGCCCGACCAGACGACGACCCGCTCGCCACCGATGCGCAGCGAATACTTGTCCCACGTGACCGCCCGCGGCGCGCGCACGCAGCGCGTCGCGGCATCCAGGTCCGCGCGCCGTTCGGCCAGCAGGTCGGGCGCACCGACGGCGGTCGCCACGCCGGCGAGCCGG
>NZ_JBFUDR010000323.1:0-6511 GCF_056404615.1 Massilia sp. P2_C2
GAGCTGGACCTGGTCCTGTTCGACCGGTCCGGCCGCGACCCGCGGCCGACCGACGCCGCGCGGGCGCTGGAGCCGCGCGCCCGCCACGTGGCCAGCCAGCTGCGCCGGCTGCAGGCGGACGCGCTCGCGCTGCACGGCGGCCTGGAACGCCGGCTGACGCTGGCCGTCGTGCCGGAACTGATCGCGGGCCGCTGGAGCGAACCGCTGGCGGTGCTGGCGCGCGAATTCCCGTCGCTCGAAGTCGAGGTGATGTCGGCGCCGCAGGGCGACGCGCTGCGCCTGCTGCACGACGGCGGCGTGCAGCTCGCCCTCGTGTTCGAACGCGAGCGGCTGGACGAACGCGAGGCGTTCCAGGAAGTGGGCAGCGAGCTGCTGGTCGCCGTGGTCGCACCGGGTCATCCGCTGCTGGCGGACGGCGCGCTGCGGCTGGAAGACCTGATCGACGCGCGCCAGATCGTCGTGGCGGGCCGGGATGATCCGGACCGGAACAACGCCGAGCGCGACCCGCGCTTCGTGCACGCGCGCGACGTGTGGCGCGTGGACAGCTACCTGGCCACCTTGAACCTCGTGCAGGCCGGACTCGGCTGGGCCTTCCTGCCGCGCGCGCTCGTGCAGCCGCTGGCGGCGGCGGGCAGCCTCGTCGAGATCGCGTTCGACAATATCAGCAACCAGATGCGGCTGTGGGTCGACGTCGTGTGGTCGCGCGAACGGCCGCTGGGCGTCGGCGCGCGCCGCTACGTCGACCTGATGCGCTCGGCGTGGCAGGCCCCTGCGGATTGACGGCGCGCGCCGCCGCCGGCATCACCGGTGTATATTCCGCAGCAAAATCAAAGGTAAGGAGTTTGGTATGGATCGCACATTCATCTCCGCCGCGCTGCTGGTAACCGTGCTCCTGGCCGGCTGCAACCGCGGCGGCGACGGCGTTGGCCCGGCCCAGCAGGCCGGCAAGGCCATCGACGACGCGGGCGCCCGCGCCCAGGCAAAGGTCGAGGAGGCCGGCGCCAAGGTGCAGGGCAAGATCGACCGGGCCAACGAGAAGATCGAGCAGATCAACGACAAGGTGAYGGACAAGGTACAGGCCGAGGTCGAGAAGGCCGACGCGGCCGTGCGCGAGGCGCGCGCGGGCGCGAAGGAAGCGAGCGAAAAGGTCGGCCGGAAGGTGGAAGAGGCGGGAGAAAAGATGCAGCAGGCCGCCAAATAAACGTTGGGTGGGCACCCCGTGCCCACCCAACGCATCATGTGTGTTGCGTTACGATGCCATACGTAATTCGGTCGCCTGCGCCTGCGGCGTCACGATGGACAAATCGACGAGCCCCGCCCGCCACGCCTTCTCGATGTCCTGCTCGATCTCGTCCATCGCGCCCCGCGTCGAGCCCGGCCAGACCGCGCACGCCGTAGGCACGGTTGCGGCCATGACCCTTGGCCAGGTACAGCGCCATGTCGACGATGTTGATCGCGCTCTCCCACGAGACGGCGGCGCCCCCCGGCACCAGCGGGAACGGGGCGAAGCCGATCGATACGTTGACCGACAGCTGCGCACCCTGGTAGTCGATGGTGCGCGCCGGGATGCCGGCCAGCAGGCGGCGTGCCACGTCGTCCAGGCCGGTGCACGGAACGGCGGGCAGGAAGGCGAGGAATTCCTCGCCGCCCCAGCGCACGATCATGTCGGTCTCGCGCAGGATCTCGCGCAGTGCATCCGCGATCTCGCGCAGTACGGCGTCGCCCGCGCCGTGGCCGTAGGTGTCGTTGATGTTCTTGAAGTGGTCGACGTCGAGCAGGAACATGGCGCTGACCATGTCCGCGTTATTTGCGCTGCGCCGTTCGATCGCCTGGTGCCCGCGCATGAATTCCTGGAAGTGGCGGCGGTTGTACAGCGCCGTCAGCGGGTCGCGCGCGCTCTGCTGCTTGAGCTCCAGGTTCTTTTCCTCGAGCTGGGCGTTGGCGTGCCTCACCTTGCGGTACAGGATGCCGACGATGACGGAGGCGAGCGCGAACACGAGGGCCAGCAGCCACCAGATGCGCTGCTGCAGGCGGCGGTTGTCGATTTCCGTCGACTTGACCTGGTTTTCCTGGCGCAGCGTCTCGATCTGGCGCTGGCGCTTGTCGGCCTCGTATTTTTCCTGCAGCTCCATCATCGCCTTCTGGCGGCGCGTCTCGAACAATTCGTTCGACAGCGCGCGTTCGCGGTGATACGCGGCCAGCGCGCCGGCCAGGTCGCCGGCGCGTTCGAGCGCGTCGCCGTATTCCACGAGCACGCCCTGCTGGTCGGGCTTGTTCCCGGAGCGCTGGTACCAGTCCATGCCCTGTTCGATATGCCGCTTGCCCTCGGCCAGGCGGCCCATGCCCAGGTAGGCCTGGCCCACGTTGACGCGGGCCGTGGCGGCGAGGGCGTCGTCGTTGAGCTTCTGCGCATGGTCCAGCGCCTGCTGGGCATACGCGAGGGCGCTGCGCCAGTCGTGCTGCTTCAGGTACGAGTCGGCGAGGTTGACGAGCGTGTTCGAGATCATCGCGTCGGCGCCGATGCGGCGTTCCAGCGCGAGCGCCGACAGCAGGGCCTTCGTGCCGCGCCGCACGTCGCCGGCGTTGACGGCGAGGATGTATTCGGTGGTCTTGAAGATCGCCAGGCGGCCCGGCGAATCGACCTTCCCGGCCAGCCGTTCCGCTTCGGCGATCGCGGCGAAGCCCTTGTCGAATTCGCGCATCTGGCCGTACAGGTAAGCCAGCGACTTGAGCGCGATCGCCAGCTGCAACGGGTCGCCGCTCTGGCGTGCCAGCGTCACGGCACCCTGCATCCTGGACAACGCGACGGGGAAGTTGCCTTCTTCCGCGAACGATTCGCCCGACGAGATCAGGACGAGGATGCGCAGATCGGCGTCTGGACTGGCGGCGGCGAGGCGCTCCGCTTCCCACACGAGCTGGTGCGCCTGTCCCATCTCGTTCAGGCCGAACACGGCATAGGCCTTGGACAGCAGGGCGCGCGCGACGAGGCTGTCGTCGTGCACCTGACGGCCCAGCTGGAGGGCCTGCTCGCACAGCTGGACGGCTTCCTCGTGCTTGCCGAGGCGATGGCTCAGGTCACAGGACAGCGTGAGGAAGCGGCCATGTTCGGCGGGTGTGCGGCGTGCTTCGGCTTCGAGGCCGGCCAGCAGCGGCACGGCGTTCTGCGGCGTGACGCGGATGACTTCTCCGATTTCGGCGTAACGGGCGCGCACGGGCGCGGCATCGTCGGCGGCTCGCGCGGCGYCGAAAGCCAGCAAAAGCAGAGCCAGCACCGCGCGGCTGCGTCGGTGCTGCGATGCACGGTGTAGGCCTGCCAACATAGTTCCTCAAGGAAGGGAGTCCTCAAATTAGGACATTTTCATACGATTATAGACTCTTGCAAATGAGAAAGATCAGTTTCTAGAACGATTATGCGTAAAAGACACAGTTTCGTGTCAAAAAAGCCGGGCCGTGCCGATTCGAAGTGTTTGCTGTATTTACTCCTGTCCGTGGCACAATGTTCTGAAGAAAAACGTAACCGGCATCGCGGCTTTTATAGTCGACAGACGTTGGCAGCCTTGTTAGTGTGTCGCCGCACTGACTTTCCCGGAACAAACCATGCTCAACAGACGCGACTTCCTCAAAAGCGCCGGCGCGCTCGCCGCCACCTCGATCTTCGGCCAATCCGCCGCATACGCGCAGGCCAGCCAGGCCCGACCCGCATCCGCATCCGGGCGCACGGTGGTATCTCTCAACAAGGGTTGGCGCTTCCATGAGGGCGATATCGCGTTCCCGGTCATCCGGGGGCATGGCTGGACCTATGCCAATGCCAAGGCCGGCAGCGCCAGCGGCGCGGCCGCGCCCGGCTTCGACGATTCCGAATGGGACAATGTCACGCTGCCGCACGACTTCGCCAGCGCGCAGGTGCCCGAAGAGAGTGCCAACGTGTCGCAGGGCTACCGCAAGCGCGGCATCGGCTGGTACCGCACGCTGATCCGGCTCGACGAATCCGACCACGGCAAGCACATCGAACTGCAGCTCGACGGCATCTCCACCCTCGCCACCGTATGGTTCAACGGCACGCAGGTGGCGCACGTCTGGAGCGGCTACAACTCGGTCTACATCGACCTGACCCCGTTCGCCACCTATGGCGAAGCCCTGAACTCGCTGGTGATCCGCGCCGATGCCAATACCATGCAGGGCTGGTGGTACGAGGGGGCCGGCATGTACCGCAATACGTGGCTGGTTAAGCGCGAGCAGGTGCACATCGTCACCGACGGCGTGTTCGCCCACCCGGTGTTCGCCGACGGCCAGTGGAGCATTCCGCTCGAGGTGACGCTGTATAACATCCGCAAGGGCGCGCAGCGGGTGCAGGTCGAGAGCGTCCTCATCGACCCGGACGGCAAGACCGTGGCCAGCTTCAGCGCCCCGGCGGACGTCGGCGTGCTGGCGCACCAGGTCGTCACCGGCAGCATGCGCGTGGCCGCGCCCAAACTGTGGAGCCTGGAAGAACGCAACCTGTACAGCGTGCGCACCCGCGTGCTGCAGGACGGCAGGCTGCTCGACGAAGTCACCACCCGCTGCGGTTTCCGCACCCAGCGCTTCGATCCCGAGCAGGGCTTTTTCCTCAACGACAAACACGTCAAGCTGCAGGGCGTGTGCATCCACCAGGATCATGCCGGGGTCGGCGTGGCCGTGCCATACGGCGTGCTCGATTACCGCATGCGCCGCCTCAAGGAACTCGGGGTCAACGCCATCCGCTGCTCGCACAATGCCCAGGACAAGCGCTTCTACGAACTGTGCGACGAGATGGGCTTCCTGGTGATGGACGAGAACCGCGTGTTCAATCCCTCGCCGGAACACGTCGACGAGTTGAACTGGCTGGTGCGTTGCCACCGCAACCACCCGTCCATCATCCTGTGGTCGGTGTTCAACGAAGAACCGATCCAGGGCACCGAGCAGGGCTACGAGATGGTGCGCCGCATGGTCGCGGCCGTGCACGCGCTCGATACGTCGCGACCCACCACCGCTGCCATGAACACCGGCCAGTTCGAGCCCGCCAATGCCGGCCAGGCGGTCGACGTGGTCGGCTTCAACTACCAGTACCAGGCCTATGACGGGTTCCACCAGGCCTTCCCGACCGTGCCGATCACGTCGTCCGAAGACACCTCGGCCTACCAGACGCGCGGCGCCTACCTGACCGTGCCCGGGAAGCACATCATGGCCAGCTACGACGACGATGCCTCCGAGTGGGGCTCGACCCACCGGGTCGGCTGGAAAGCCATCGCCGAGCGGCCGTTCGTGGCCGGCGCGTTCGTGTGGACCGGCTTCGACTACCACGGCGAGCCCACGCCGCACGAATGGCCGTCGAATTCCTCGTTCTTCGGCATCATGGACCTGTGCGGCTTCGCCAAGGACGCCTTCTGGCTGCACCAGGCCCAGTGGCGCAAGGAACCGGTGCTGCAGCTGGCGCCGCACTGGAACTGGGCCGGCAGGGAAGGCCAGCCTATCACCGTGATGGCGCTGCACAACATGGATGAAGYCGAAGTGTTCCTGAACGGCCGCTCGCACGGGCGCCAGAAGGGTGACATCTACGAGATGAACCGCTGGCAGGTGCCGTATGCGCCCGGCAGGCTGTCGGCCGTGGGCTACCGCGGCGGCAAGGTGGCCAAACGGTTCGAGGTCGAGACCACCGGCGCGCCGGTCGCGCTCAGGCTCACCCCGGACCGCGCATTCATGCTCGGCGACGGTCTCGACGCCCAGCCCATCCAGGTCGAAGCGCTCGATGCGAAGGGCCGTCATGTGCCGCTGGCGCAGCACCAGATCGTGTTCAAGGCCGAGGGCGGCGACATCATCGGCCTGGGCAACGGCGATCCGAACGACATCAGCAGCGAGAAGGGCAATACGCGCGCGCTGTTCAATGGACTGGCCCAGGTGATCGTGCAGACCCGCGAAGGCACGGCGGGCCGTCTCAGGTTGAGCGCCAGCGCGCCGGGCCTGAAGAGCACCGTGCTCGACGTCGAGGTGCGCAAGGCCCAGCCGTGGGCCTATCAAGCCACCGCGGAGCCGGTGCAGATCCTCGACGGCTGGCGCTCGTCCCCGCTGAGCCCGACCCCGGTCGATCCCAACCTGCGTCCCGCCGGCACCGACATGAATTCGTGGGGCTGGGTCACGCCCGGCAGCAAGGCCAAACCGGCCGAGCAGACCGGCTACATGCTGTACGTCGCCGACATCTGGGCCTTTGCGCGCGTGCGCAAGCACGGCGGTACCCTGGAGTTCCGCGAGGTGACGGGCCCGTGCCAGGTCTTCGTCGACGGCAAGAAAGTCGGAGAGAAGACCTCGGAGGCCCCGGGGCCGTTGCGGGTCGCCGTCCCGGCCGTCAAGGACCAGCTCCACCTCAGCGTGCTGTGCCCGTTGAAAGCCGGGCAGCCGCACGGCCTGAGCGGCGTCGTGCGGGTGCTGTCGGCCTGATCAGACGCGTAGGGTGGGGTGATTKATGCCGGGGGCATCAATCACGCACTGTGCCCACGCG
>NZ_JBFUDR010000324.1:0-6448 GCF_056404615.1 Massilia sp. P2_C2
ATCTCGAGGAAGGCCTGGCGGTTCGGGATGCCGGTCAGGCTGTCGCAATACGCGAGACGCCGGATCTGTTCCTCGGCGCGCTTGCGCTCGCTGATGTCGCGTACGAGGCCGAGCACTTCGTCGGGCCCCGTCGCGACGAGCCGGGCCTCGACGTGCTGGGCTTCGCCGCAGCGGATCAGTTCGTATTCGACCGAACGCACCTGCCGCACGTTCAGAGCGATGCCGACCTGTTCCAGCAGGCGTTCGGCGATGTCGCGCGGCAGCACGTCGGTCACGTGGCGGCCGACGATCTGTTCTTCCACGCAGGCGTCGCGCACGCCGCGCGCCTGGCCTTCGCGCCCCGGTTCGTAATCGAGGTAGACGCCGTCGCGCGACATGCGGAAGAATGTATCGGGAATGGCGGCCAGCACGGCGCGGTTCTGGGCGTCGGCAATACGCAGGCGCACGATGGCATCGCTGGCGCGCAGCACGTACAGCACGCGGTGGCCGAGGATGGGCCAGTTGATCGGTTTCGAGACGAAGTCGGTGGCGCCGGCCTCGTAGGCATTCGTGACGGCTTCCAGGTCGTCGCCGCCCGTGACCATCACGATGGGGACTGTCGCGCCGTTCGGCAGGTCGCGGATCGCGCGGCAGGCCGCGAAGCCGTCCATCTTCGGCATCTCGACGTCGAGCAGGATCAGGTCGGGCGCGCGCGCATGCGCGAGGGCCACGGCCTGTGCGCCGTCCTCGGCCTCGATGCCGACCAGGCCGACGCTGTCCAGCATCTCGAGCATCAGCAGGCGCATCACCGGATCGTCGTCCGCGACCAGGACGACGGCCGGCGCGTTTGCACGCTGGTTGTGGTGGTGGGCTGGCATGTCAGGTTTCCTTTTCGAGGATGGCGGTAAGCGAGTGCCGGACGGCCTGGAATTCCTGTTCCATGTCGGTCAGGATCGCGTCGGCGCCTTCTGTGGTATCGGCGCGGCCCAGGTGCTCCATTTCCTTGCACAGGGCGGCGAGGGCCTCGGCGCCCACGTTGGCGCTGGCCGACTTGAGGGTGTGCGCAACGCGCCGCACGATGTCCGTGTCGAGGCCGTCGATGGCGGAGCGCAACGTGCGCAGCTGCTGCGGGGTGTCGTCGACGTAGGCGGCGATCACCTTTTGTACGAGGGCGTCGCCGCGCTCGCGCGACAGGGCGCGGATCTTGTCCAGGGCCACGCGATTGATCACGTCGCGCTGGATCACTTCCACGGACTCCGGCGGCAGCCGCGGCGGCGCGTCGTCGTGGTGCACGGTGGCCGCGAGCGGCAGGGCCATCCAGCGCCCGATCACGGCCGCGATTTCCTGCTGGCTGAACGGCTTCGACAGGTAATCGTCCATGCCGGCCGCGAGGCAGGCTTCGCGGTCGCCCTGCAGCGCATTGGCCGTGATGGCGATGACGGGCAGCACGCGGCCGCGTCCTGCCTCGCGTTCCTCGCGCCGGATCTCCGCCGTCGCGGCGAAGCCGTCCATCACGGGCATCTGGCAATCCATCAGCACCGCGTCGTAGGAATTCGTGCGGACCGCCTGCAGCGCGTCAAGGCCGTTGCGCGCGCAGTCCACCTGCAAATCGAGGCTTTCCAGCATCGCGCGCGCGACTTCGACGTTGACGGGATTGTCCTCGGCCAGCAGCACGCGCCGCGTGCGCGGGCGGCTCGCGTCCAGCTGCAGCGGGCGCGCCGGCAGGAAGCGCGGCGCCGGCGCCACCTGGCCGCGCGGCGGCGTCGCCAGGCATGCGAACAGGTCGGCCGCGCGCGCCGGCTTGATCAGCTGGTAGGCGACGCCGGCCTCGCGCCGCTGCACCGGGTCGGCAGCCAGCCGTTCGGGGCTGAGCAGCACGAGCCGCGTGGCGCGCGCGGCCGGGGCGGACTTGATCTGCGCGGCCAGCAACAGGCCGCTCGTGTGCGCCAGCTCCATGTCGAGGATCGCGGCGTCGTAAGGTTGGCCGGCGCGCGTCGCCTCGTCCAGGCGCTCCAGCGCTTCGTCCGCGCTCTCCGCCGCGTCGCACACGACGTGCCACGTGGCCAGGTGGCGTTCGAGGCCGACGCGGCTCGTCTCGCGCTCGTCGACGAGGAGCACGCGCAGGCCGTCGATCGTGTGCTGGTGGTCGCCCGGCGCGTCAGGGTCGACGCGGCGCTTGTCGAAGGCGACCGTGAACCAGAATACCGAGCCCTGGGTCCGCGCATTCTCGACGCCGATGGCGCCGCCCATCAGTTCCACGAGCTGCTTCGAGATGGCGAGGCCGAGGCCCGTGCCGCCGTACTTGCGCGTGGTGGAATCGTCGGCCTGCGAGAACGCCTCGAAGATGCGGCTGCGCGCGTCGCGCGAGATGCCGATGCCCGTATCGTGCACTTCGAAGCGCAGCATCACGGCCTGGTTGTCTTCGCTGGCGATGCGCACCCGGGCGAGGATGCGGCCCTGCTCGGTGAACTTGAGCGCGTTGCCGAGCAGGTTGGCCATGATCTGGCGCAGCCGGTTCGGATCGCCGCAGATGGCGACGGGGATGTCGTTCGCGATGTCGAAGTGCAGGGCGATGTTCTTGGCCTCGGCCTGCGGCGTGTAGACGGTGTGGATGTCGTCCAGCAGGTCCCACAGGTTGAAGTTGATGTACTCGACGGTGAGCTTGCCGGCCTCGATCTTGGAAAAATCGAGGATATCGTTGATGATCACGAGGAGGTGCTCGCCCGACTGCTGCACCAGACGCGTGTAGTTGCGCTGGGTCTCGGTGAGGTCCGTCCCCAGCAGCATCTCCGTCATGCCCAGCACGCCGTTCATCGGGGTGCGGATCTCGTGGCTCATCGTGGCGAGGAAGGCGCTCTTCGCACGGCTGGCCGCTTCCGCCGCGTTCTTCGCCTTTTCCAGCTGCTCGGTGCGCACGCTGACCTGGCGTTCCAGCTCGTCGCGGTGGTGCGTGAGCGCGGCGCCGCGGCCCTCGACCTGGGCCAGCATGTTGTTGAAGCTGTCGATCAGCACGCCCAGTTCGTCGCCGCGGTTGTGGGCGATGCGCAGCGTGTAGTTCTGGCTGGCCGAGACTTTCTGCGCCGCGTTGATCAGCTTGCCGATCGGGTCGCTGATGCTGCGCCGCAGCCGCCGTGCCAGCACGAGCGCCATCAGCATGGCGGCGGCCAGCGCGACGGCCATCACGCCCAGCGCGCGCGCGATGTCGAGCCAGACGGGCACGAGGTCGCTTTCGATCATCACCGCGCCCATAGGCGGCAGGGCGCGGCCGTCGGCGTCCGCCGGCGCGCCGAGTACGCGGTAGACGCGCAATGCCGGCAGCCATGGCCGGTTGGCGGCGCGGGCGGCGGYGGCCAGGTGTTCCGTATCCAGTCCGTCCAGCGTGTCGTCCGGACCGGCTTCGCGGCCGGACGCGTTCCACACGGCGAATGGCTGGCCCTTGCGGTCGTACAGGACGGCGGACGCGAGATGGGGACGGACCGCCAGCGCCGCCAGCAGCTGCGTGGCCAGGCGGCGATCGTTGAACTGTACGGGATCGAGGCTGGCCTGCGCGAGCACGGCCGCGAGCGCATCCAGCTCCTGCCGCTCGGCGCGGCGCTGGCCGACCACCGTCGCCACGGCAAAGGCGAGGTAGGCGACCAGCAGCGCGCTGGCGGCGGCCAGCAGACACATCGTCGTCAGTTTTCGGTTGAGGCTTGAGCGCTCGAGATTCTGCATGGGTTGGGCGGATCCGGCGGTCGGCGCTGCGAACGAACCTGTGGTACAGGCTCACCATGCAAGAAAGCAAATTCTTGCAAGAATTGACTATAGGGGAGGGCCATGGCGCGCCGTTTGTGCTGGCGCAAAGCGGCGGGGAAGGGAAAGGGCGGGAAGCGGAAGAAAGCGACGAAGTGTGCCGCTCAGGAAATGGGTTTTGGGGTGAGGAAATAGTTAGCGTATCGGGGCCTCGATAAACCGTCGCGAGCGGCCGCAGGTGCGGTCGAGAAGCGCAGCTGTACTGGCGTACAGCGAGCATCGCAGACCGCACCTGCAACGCGCAGCAGGTTTAGCGAGGTCCCCTCAACAACAGCCGCCGCGCTTGCCGTTGCCGTAACGTGCCTGCTGGCGCTCGCGGAAGAACTCCTCGTAGCTCATGACCGGCTGGTCAGGATGGTTTTTCTCCATGTGCGCCACATAGGTGTCGTATTCCGGCAGGCCGACCATCAGGCGCATGCTTTGCCCGAGGTAGCGGCCTGCCTGTGCCAGCGCGCCGAGCATCACTGCACCTCGGCCATCGCTGCGGCCGGCGCCGGCTCGAACGGCGTCTCCCTGACGCTCGGACGGGCTTCGCGGCGGGCGGCCAGTGCCGTGCGGATGCCGTACAGCAGCACGGCCACGACGACGACCATGAAGAAGCCGCACAGTGTGGCGTCGACGTAGTCGTTGAAGATGATGCGGCTCATCTGGTCGATCGACTTCGCCGGTGCCAGCACCTGGCCCTGGTCGAGCGCGGCCTGGAATTTCTTCGCGTGCGCCAGGAAGCCGACCTTGACGTTGGCGTCGAAGATCTTCAGCCAGCCGGCAGACAGGGTGCAGATCAGCAGCCAGACGGTCGGGACGATCGTGACCCAGGCGTACTGTCCGCGCTTCATCTTGAACAGTACGACGGTGCCCAGCGTGAGCGCGATACCTGCCAGCATCTGGTTGGCGATGCCGAACAGCGGCCACAGCGTGTTGATGCCGCCCAGCGGGTCGACGACGCCCTGGTACAGGAAATAGCCCCAGGCGGCGACGCACAGGCCGGTGGCGATCAGGTTCGCGGGCAGCGAGTCGGTACGCTTCAGCGACGGGACGAAGGCGCCCAGCAGGTCCTGCAGCATGAAGCGGCCGGCGCGCGTGCCGGCGTCGACGGCAGTCAGGATGAACAGTGCCTCGAACAGGATCGCGAAGTGGTACCAGAACGCCATCATCGCCTTGCCGCCGACGACGTTGGACAGGATGTGGGCCATGCCGACGGCCAGCGTGGGCGCGCCGCCGGCGCGCGAGATGATGGTGTTCTCGCCGACGTCCTTCGCCATCTGCACGAGCTGGTCGGGCGTGATCACGAAGCCCCAGTTGGAGACCGCGGCGGCGGCCGTCTGGGCGGTCGTGCCGAGCACGGCGGCCGGGCTGTTCATCGCGAAGTAGACGCCCGGGTCGATGGTCGACGCGGCGACGAGGGCCATGATGGCGACGAACGATTCCATCAGCATGCCGCCGTAGCCGATGAAGCGGGCGTGCATCTCGTTCTCGATCATCTTCGGCGTGGTACCCGACGAGATCAGTGCGTGGAAGCCGGACACGGCGCCGCAGGCGATGGTGATGAACAGGAACGGGAACAGCGTGCCGGACCAGGCCGGGCCGGTGCCGTCGATGAAGCGGGTAATCGACGGCATCTGCAGCAGCGGGGCGACGAACACGATGCCCAGCGCGAGGGCGACGATGGTGCCGATCTTGAGGAACGTCGACAGGTAGTCGCGCGGCGCCAGCAGCAGCCACACGGGGATCACGGAGGCCACGAAGCCGTAGCCGATCAGCATCCAGGTCAGCTGCGTGCCGGTGAACGTGAACATCGGGCCCCAGGTCGGCGAATCGTGCACGAACTGGCCGCCGATGATGGCGCCCATCAGCAGCACGAAGCCGATCAGCGACACTTCGCCGATGCGGCCGACGCGGATGAAGCGCGAATAGATGCCCATGAACAGCGCGATCGGGATCGTCGCCATCACGGTGAACGAACCCCACGGCGAGCCGGTCAGGGCCTTCACGACGATCAGCGCCAGCACCGCGAGGATGATGACCATGATCATGAAGGTGCCGAACAGCGCGATGACGCCGGGAATCTCGCCCATCTCGGACTTGATCAGGTCGCCCAGCGAGCGGCCGTCGCGGCGCATCGACATGAACAGCACCATGAAGTCCTGCACGGCGCCGGCGAACACGACGCCGGCCAGGATCCACAGCATGCCCGGCAGATAGCCCATCTGCGCCGCGAGCACGGGGCCGACGAGGGGACCGGCGCCGGCGATCGCGGCGAAGTGGTGGCCGAACAGCACGTAGCGGTTCGTCGGCACGTAGTCGAGGCCGTCGTTGAACTTGTATGCCGGGGTCTGGCGGCGGGCGTCGAGGCCCATCACCTTGTCGGCGATGTACAGGCTGTAGAAGCGGTATGCGATAAGATAGACGCAGACTGCGGCCATGACGACCCAGACCGCGTTGATGGATTCGCCGCGCTTGAGGGCGACGTAGGCGAGCGAGACTGCGCCCACGAGCGAAAGCGCAACCCAGCCGAGCTGGCTTGTTAGACGTTTCATTATGACTCCTCCGATGGATGCGCTGCCCGACCGGTCGATGCCGGCTTGCATGAAGTGCAGCATGTCTGCCAGTATCTTGCACGGGTCTGCGACCGACAAGCGCATGATTACGCAGCGTTCTACGTAGTCCTACGTACGAT
>NZ_JBFUDR010000325.1:0-6433 GCF_056404615.1 Massilia sp. P2_C2
ATCACGATCAACCCGGAGATCGAGGCGGCCAAGGCCGAAGCGGCCGCGAAGGCTGAAGCGACAGCGAAGGCCGCCGCGCATGCCGCGGCCGCCGGCAAGGCGGCGGATGCGGCGGCTCGTGCGGCCGATGCGGAAAAATCGGCCGATGCGGCCGATGCCGCCGGGGCCGCCGACGCGGAACCCGCGACTCCTGCCCCGCCCGCCCCGCCGGCGCCACCGGCCCCGGCCGCCGGCAAGGCGAACGGCGCCCATCCCGTGACAAAAACCTTACGGGGCGTGAACGGCGAGGAAGTCCACATCGACCTGCCGCCGCAGATCGGCGAAGAATTGTCGAATGCGATCGAGGCGGCCGTCGACGATGCGGCCGAGGCCAAGGCGCGCAGCTACCACAAGCAGGCGTCGACCTGGTTCACGAGCTTCGTCTGGCTGCTGATCCTCGCGCTGTTCGGTACGAAGGCACTCGTGGGCGGCAAGAAACGGGCCGAAGCCGAGATGCAATCCGCCACCGCCGCCGCCGAGCGCGAATCGATGCAGCGCCAGTTGTCCGAAGCCAAGATGCAGGCGATGCAGGCCCAGGTCGAGCCGCACTTCCTGTTCAATACGCTTGCTTCCGTCGAACATCTGATCGAGACGAATCCGCCCCGCGCCTCGGCCATGCAGCGCACGCTGATCCAGTACCTGCGTGCCGTGCTGCCGCAAATGCGCGACAACAACCTCGTCACGAACCTGGGCCGCGAGGTCGACATGGTCAAGTCCTACCTCGACCTGCTCAAGATGCGGATGGAAGAACGCCTGACGGTCGAACTGCACGTGCCGGACGGCCTGCGCAGCGCCGCCTTTCCCCCGATGATGCTGCAGTCGATGGTCGAGAACGCCATCAAGCACGGCCTCGAGTGCAAGCCCGAGGGCGGGCACCTGGCCGTCAGGGCGGAAATCGTCGACAGCAGGCTGCGCGTGACGGTTGCCGACGATGGCGTCGGCTTCGGGGTGATGCCCAGCAAGGGAACCGGTCTGGGGCTGTCGAACATCCGCGAGCGCCTGAAACTGCTGCACGGCGAGGCCGGCCGGCTGCACATCGCCGCCAACAGCCCGAGCGGTGTGATCGCGACCATCGAAGTGCCGTATCAACTTGCCCCAAAGTAAGCAAACCGGCTATTGCTTGCGCTGTCATTTCGTTGAATAATCGACATTCCTACACTGCTCCGACCTAACCATGCCTACCGCTATCATTGCCGATGACGAAAGACTGATGCGCGACCTGTTGCGCACCCGATTGTCCCAGGTGTGGCCGGAATTGCAGATCCTCGGCGAGGCGAAGAATGGCGACGAGGCCGTGCAACTGGTCGACGAACTGAAACCCGACCTGACCTTCCTCGACATCCGCATGCCGGGCAAGTCCGGCATGGAGGCGGCGCGCGACATCGGCGCCGCCAGCCAGGTCGTGTTCGTCACCGCCTATGACGAGTACGCCGTGGAGGCATTCGAGCGCGGCGCCGTCGACTACGTGCTGAAGCCGCCCGAGCCGGAACGCCTGAAAATCACCGTCGAGCGCCTGAAGGAACGCCTGGCGACGCCATCCAGCGGCGGCGCCGCGCAGGCCAGCGTCAACGACACGGTCACGGCGATGCTGTCGCAGCTGGCGGAAAAGATCGCCGCGCCCAAACCGAAATACCTGCAATGGATCCAGGCCAGCATCGGCCAGGACCTGCGCATGATCCCCGTCGAAGACATCCTGTTCTTCCGTTCGGACGAAAAATATACCTGCGTGCAGACCGAGAAATTCGAGGCCCTGATCCGCAAGCCCGTGCGTGACCTGGCCGAGGAACTGGATCCGGCGCTGTTCTGGCAGATCCACCGCGCCACGCTCGTCAACGTCAACGCGATCGAAGGCGTGACGCGCGATATCCGCGGCCGCCACCTCGTGCTGGTCAAGAGTCGTCCGGAAAAACTCGAAGTCAGCCGCAGTTTCCTGCATCTCTTCAAGCAGATGTAGCGCCAACGCCCGCCGTTGGGCCCCGCCCGATTGTCGAGCATCAAGCCAGGCGCTTGCATGACGGGTAAGGTAGATGCCGGACCCGCCCAGCGGGTCGTTTTCTATCCAGCATTCTCGAATGAAACGACCGCGCCGCCCCCGCGTTGCCGGCAGGGCCGCAGCCTGGTTCCTGGCCGGGTTTGCGACCGGCTACTGGCTGGGCCGGCGCATTGAACGGGAGCCCGACACCGTGCCGGCCAGCCGCCAGAACGCCAACCACGTCAGCGAAGCCATCATTTCCGCCGACCAGTCGAACACCATCGTCATGGCCAACCCGGCCGCCGCGGCCCTGTTCGGCACAACGGTCGACCAGATGGTGGGCAGTCCGCTCGGCCGCTTCATCGAAGCGCCGGCCGACAACCCGGCCCATGCCCCGGACGACGCGCGCGAACCCGTCGATTTCTTCCGTCCCGGCAGCGGCCGCGCCGGCCGCCGCGCCACCGACTACGCCGTCACGGGCGTGCGCGACGACGGCGAGCGCTTCCCTCTCGAAGGCTCGATCTCGCGCGCCAATCCCGGCGCCCCGTTCTACACGGTCGTGATGCGCGACGTCAGCGAGCGCCATCGCGTCCAGGACAAACTGAGCCGCTCGCACGACCAGTTGCGCCAGCTGTCCGCCGCACTGCAGACGATCCGCGAGGAAGAACGCACCCATATCGCGCGCGAACTGCACGACGACCTCGGCCAGCTCCTCGCCTCGCTGCGCATGGATCTCACGCTGCTGCAGCAGGCCGACGGCACGCCACGCGACAGCCTGCGCCTGATGCGCGGCATGGAAGACAACCTGCTCACCGCCATCACGTCGCTGCGCCGCATCGCCACCAACCTGCGTCCGCGCGCACTCGACGAAGGCGGGCTGTATTTCGCGCTGCAGGGCCTGCGCGACGATTTCGTCGAGCGCTACGCCATCCCGACCACGCTGCTGGCCGACGAGGCCGAGCTGCGGCTGGACGACGCGGCCAGCACGGCCATCTTCCGCATCGTGCAGGAAGCGCTGACGAACATCGCACGCCATGCCGAGGCGACCCGCGTCACGATGAACCTGTTCCGGCTGAACGGCGACCTGCTCATCACGATCCGCGACGACGGCCGCGGCATCCGGCCCGAAGACATGGAAAAGGCGGAATCGCTGGGCCTGATCGGCATGCGCGAGCGGGCCTGGGCCATGAAAGGCGAAATCACGATCAGCGCCGACGAGCCGCAGGGCACGCGCATCGACATCATCCTGCCGCTGCACGACCACTTCGTTTCATGAGGTCAGCATTATATGTTGAACATACTGCAAACGTTGTAAATACCCAACATTGCCTTTTGTCATCAAACCGAAACATCGTTACGATAGGATGCTGCCGATCACGTGAATAATCACATTAACAGATTATTCCGATTGAGGCAGACCGACATCTTATTGGAGAATCCTGAATGCAAGTTAAACGCCTGGCCGCCGCTTTGGTCGCCCTCGCCCCGCTGTACGCCGCAGCCCAGACCAACGTGACCCTGTACGGTGTACTCGACGCCGCCATCGAATCCGCCGACCAGGGCGGTTCCATCGGCCGTCACACCAACGTCCAGTCGGGCAACCAGTCGGGCAGCCGCTTCGGTTTCCGCGGTGCGGAAGACCTGGGCAATGGCGTGAAAGCCATCTTCAACCTGGAAGCCGGCGTCGCCGCCGACACCGGCGCGCAAGACGCTGCGGGCCTGTTCCAGCGCCGCGCCGTCGTCGGCCTGGAAGGCGACTTCGGTACCCTGACGCTGGGCCGCGAATACTCGCCGCTCGCACAAGTAGCCGGCGCCAGCGATGAATTCGGCCAAGGCTTCTACGGCAACAACCTGAGCGCCTTCGATAACGGCCTGACGCGTCGCCTGTCCAACTCGATCAACTTCAAGAGCGCTTCGTTCGGCGGCGTCGACGTGATGGCCGCCTACTCGGCCGGCGAGAAGACCACCAGCCCGTCGAACAACATTATCGCCTGGGGCGCCGAATTCAAGCAGGGCGGCCTGTACGTGGGCGGCGCCTACCAGACCCGCAAGGCCGCCGTGGCCGGCGACACCAAGGAATACGGCGTGGGCGCGGGCTACACGTTCGCCGACCTGGGTGGCTTCGAAATCAAGAGCAACTACCTGGCAGCCGATCCGATCGGCGACAACAACACGTTCAAGCAGTACAACCTGGGCGTCGGCTACCCGTTCGGCGCCAGCAAGGTCTACGCCAACGTGCAACAGAACAAGGTCGGCAGCGCCAAGGGTAACGCCTGGGCACTGGCCTACAGCTACACGCTGTCGAAGCGCACGAACCTGTACGCAACGTACGCCAGCCTGAACAACAACGCCGCTGGCGCCTTCACCCTGAAGTCGGGTTCGAACGCGGTGGCGCCGGCTGCAGCGGGCAACGATCCGTCGGTGTTCACCGTCGGCATCCGTCACACGTTCTAATCTAGGGTACGTAATGGTGGGCACAGGGTGCCCACCCTACGTCTCGCGGGCGACTCCGGTCGCCCTGCCCGACGGGCGGACGGCGTTGGCCGTTCGCCCGTTTTTATTTGAGCCGGCAGCCGTAGGGTGGGCACCCCGTGCCCACGCGKACGTTTGCAATCACGGGACGGCTATTTGAGGCGACAGGTAAGCATCCAATAATAGGTCAGGCGCTCAATTCGGATCTCACGCACTTCCCCACCCAACCGCTTGCGCAACGCGCTATCGGCCGGATAATTCTTCGGCAACTCGAACCGCTCGCCATCCGGGGCCGCGACGATCTCATAGGTATTGCCCTGCGCGTCCGTGCGCGCGATTGTCGTGCTGCTGCCCTCGACATACGCATCGTCGAGCAGGATCAGGACGACGTCATGGCCCAGCCGCGCCCGCAACTGGGCGAGCAGCGCATCCTGTTCGTCGCGCTTCAGGTGCGACCACCAGAAGCCGATGAAGACGCAGGTAAACGTGCCCAGGTCGGCGGGCAGGTCGAGGCCGTCCACCCGGCGGAACGCCACCTTACCCTCCGGCAAGCGACGGCGCTGCGCCCGTTCGATCATCTCGTCGAGGATGTCGGTGGCGAGGACGCGCTCCGCCGTCGCGGCAATCACTTCGGTCCAGTAGCCGGTGCCGCAGGCCAGTTCCAGCACCGCGTGTCCGCGCACCAGCTGCGCGATGCGGTCGCGCACCCTGGATAAGTCATTGGCACGCTCCGCCCGCGACAGCGCGGCGTCGGCGGCCTGCGTGCTGCTCGCGTAATAGCGCGCGACGGGATCATTCTGTCGATTCATATTAAAGCTCGTAATTGTCACTGGTGCCGCGCATGGCCGACTCGACCATCTTGCGGTTGAGCGTGGGGGCCAGCAGTTCGATGAAAGTATAGATATAGCTGCGCAGGTAGGCGCCCTGCTTCACCGCGACGCGCGACACGTTCATGCCGAACAGATGGCCGACCGGAATCGCGCGCAGGTTGCGGTCGCGCTCCTGGTCGAACGCCATGCCGGCGATGATGCCGATGCCCATGCCCAGTTCGACATAAGTCTTGATGACGTCGGCGTCGATGGCTTCCAGCAGCACGTCCGGCTTGAGGTTGCGCAACTCGAACGCGTGGTCGATCTTGCTGCGCCCGGCGAACGCGGCGTCATAGGTAATCAGCGGATAGCCGGCGATCTCTTCCAGCGAGATCGCCCGGGATTTCGTCAGCGGATGCTCGGGCGGCAGGACGAGCACGTGCTCCCACTGATAGCATGGGAGGGTGATGAGGCCGTCGACGGCTGCGATGGACTCCGTCGCGATGGCGAGATCGGCATGGTCGTTCTTGACCATGTCGGCGATCTGGCGGGGATTCCCTTGCAATAGCGACAACCTGACTTTCGGGTAGCGCTGCATGAAAGCCTGCACGACCTTGGGCAGCGTGTAGCGTGCCTGCGTGTGCGTGGTCGCGATGGTGAAGCTGCCGCTGTCCTGGGCGGCGTATTCCTTGCCGATGCGCTTGAGGCTGTCGATCTCCTGCATGATCAGCTCGACCGAATGCAGGACGAGGCGGCCCGGCTCCGTCAGGCCGCGGATCCGCTTGCCGTGGCGGGTGAAGATGTCGACCCCGAGCTCTTCCTCAAGTTCGATGATCGCTTTCGACACCCCGGGTTGCGACGTGAACAATGCCTTGGCGGCGTCGGTCAGGTTATAGTTTTGGCGGACGGCTTCGCGCACGAAACGTAGTTGGTGTAGGTTCATTGCCCTTATCTATTTCCGAGCACCGCACGTCCTGATGCTCTTCTGTCATTCCGATCCCGCATTTTACAAGGATGCTTATACCGCAGGCTCATATAAGCAAATAAAATCTCCGTCGTTTGGAATATAGCTGGATTTTATTAATATTCCGCTTAGTTTGGGTCCGGATTGGCCCGCCCCTTAGGAATCTTGCACATGTAC
>NZ_JBFUDR010000326.1:0-6427 GCF_056404615.1 Massilia sp. P2_C2
CCCATATGCAACACCAGCGCATCGACCTCGTCACGCGCGATCAACAGGTTGCTGCCGCCGCCGAGCACGAGGCGCGGCAGCGCGGCGAGCACCGGGTCGGCCGCGACGGCGGCCAGATGAAAGGGATCCGTGACGCGCAGGTAGCGCCGGGCGCGCGCGGGAATGCGAAACGTGTTGAACGCGTCGAGTGCGACGTCGGAAGACAGGGGCAGGTCGGATTGCATGGCTGGGTGGCTGAATGTTTGGCGCATTATAGTGGCCGGCGCGTTGTCGGGGGAACCTCGAAAAACCGTCGCGAGCGGCAGCAATGCAGTTCGAGAAGCGCAGCTGTACGAGAGTACAGCCGGTCCGCCGTAGCGGAGCATCGCAAAACTGCAGCCTACGCGGCCCGGTACAACCCGCAGCAGGTTTTTGGACGTCCCTCCGTTACAATAACGGCATTCATTACCGTGCAAGACAAAAGGAAAAACACAATGCCATCGTTTGATGTGGTCTGCGAAGCAGACATGGTCGAAGTCAAGAACGCCGTCGAGCAATCCAACAAGGAAATCGGCACCCGCTTCGACTTCAAGGGCAGCTCGGCCAAGGTCGAACAGAAGGAACGCGAGATCACCGTGTTCGGCGACTCCGATTTCCAGCTCGGCCAGGTGCGCGACGTGCTGTTGAACAAAATGACCAAGCGTAAGGTCGACGTGCGCTTCCTCGACGAGGGCAAGATCGAAAAGATCGGCGGCGACAAGGTCAAGCAGGTGCTCAAGGTGCGCAACGGCATCGAGACGGAAGACGCCAAGAAGATCACCAAGCTCATCAAGGAGAGCAAGCTGAAGGTCCAGGCATCGATCCAGGGCGAAACCGTGCGCGTGACCGGCAAGGACCCGCGATACGCTGCAGGAAGCGATCGCGCTGATGCGCAAGGACGTCAAGGACCTGCCACTGCAGTTCGATAACTACCGCGACTGATTTCCACCGGAATTTCGCACGACCGTGCGGAAAATGGTGCTCTCCGCCTACCCCCGCGTGGGGTAAAATGCGGGGGGCGCGCCGACCATGCGCGGCACCGTACAACAGAGAGAGAATCGTCCCGGGTCGAGGCCCCGGCAGTTTAAGGATAGCAATGAAACGTGTTGATGATTTCCGCCTGCGTTTGGGTAACAAGGAATACGTGCCCATCATGATCGGCGGAATGGGCGTGGACATTTCCACGTCGGAGCTGGCCCTGGAAGCGGCCCGCCTGGGCGGCATCGGCCACATTTCCGATGCGATGGTGCCGGACGTGTCGGACCGCAAGTTCGACACCAGCTTCGTCAAGGAAAAGACCAAGCTCTACAAATTCAACATCAACAACATGGACAAGTCGGTCGTCCAGTTCGACCTGGACCGGCTGGCCGAGGCCACGCGCCTGCACGTGGGCGCAACCATGGCGGCGAAGAAAGGCGATGGCCTGATCTTCGTGAACTGCATGGAAAAGTTGACGATGAATGCGCCGAAGGAAACCCTGCGCACCCGCCTGTCGGCGGCGCTGGACGCGGGTATCGACGGCATCACGATGTCGGCCGGCCTGCACCTCGGTTCGTTCGAACTCATCAAGGACCATCCCCGCTTCCGCGAGGCCAAGCTGGGCATCATCGTCTCGTCCGTCCGCGCGCTGCAACTGTTCCTGCGCAAGGTGTCGCGCCTGAACCGCCTGCCCGACTACGTCATCGTGGAAGGCCCGCTGGCCGGCGGCCACCTCGGCTTCGGCCTCGAGGAYTGGAAAGACTACGACCTGCACACGATCATGGACGAGATCCATGCCTACCTGGCCGCCGAGAAGCTGGATATTCCGCTGATCGCCGCCGGCGGCATCTTCACCGGCAGCGACGCCGTGTCGTTCCTGGAAAAGGGTGCGGGCGGCGTGCAGGTGGCGACCCGCTTCACGGTGACCCACGAATGCGGCCTGCCGGACACGGTCAAGCAGGAATATTTCCGTGCCAGCGAGGAAGACATCATCGTCAACGGCGTGTCGCCGACGGGCTATCCGATGCGCATGCTGAAGCAGACGCCGGCGATCGGCTCGGGCATCCGTCCCGGCTGCGAATCGTACGGCTACCTGCTCGACGCCACGGGCAACTGCGCCTACATCAATTCGTACAACCGCGAGGTGCAGGCGAATCCGGGCGAAAAGAACGTGCGGGTGTTCGATAAGACCTGTTTGTGCACCCACATGCGCAACTTCAATTGCTGGACCTGCGGCTCCACCACGTACCGCCTGAAGGACACGACGCATAAGCTGTCCGACGGCACGTACCAAATCCTGTCCGCCGAGCACGTGTTCAAGGATTACCAGTTCAGTGTGGACAACCACGTCGCACTGCCGCCCCGCCAGGAGGCGGCGGCCTGACGGTCGACTCTGGTCAAGAAACGGCGTGCCACGGCATGCCGTTTTCATTCCGGCATCCTGCGTGGAACGGACGGCTTACCGCGCTGTCCAACGGGATCYAATCGCGAATGGGAGTTGGCATGGCCGATTCCGACGAACTGCCCAGCCGATGCGTTTTTCTCACCGGCGCATCCGGCACCATCCAGGCATGGAATGCCGGCTGCGCCGCGCTGTTCGGCGTGCCGGCCGAACACATCCTCGGACGCCACGTCACGACATTGTTCACACCGCCCGGACGCGACGCCTGGAGCGCGGGGTGGAGCGCCCTCACCGGCCGGCCCGAAGGCGCCGAAGTGCATGTCGACCTGCAATGCGCGCATGGGCGGGTGCTGGAAGGCAACCTGACGTTGGCCCCGCTGCTCGGTGCCGGCGGCAATGCGCAGGGCTGCGCCGTCGCCGTCGCCACCGGCGACGAGCGCGGTGGCACGGAGCGGGAACGGGTCGCGCGCACGCCCCTGTCTGCCGTCGTGGACAAGCTCCCCGGCACCTTTTACGTGCTCAACCACGACGGTCGCTTCGTGCTCTGGAACAACGAACTGGAGCGGGTCACGGAGATGACGCCCGACGAACTGAGCGCCACGCGCGCCCTCGATCTCATCGAACTGCCCCAGCGCCCGCCGCTGGCGACGTGCATCCGCCAGGTGTTCGACGAAGGCAGCGAAATGACGCTCGAGATCGACTTCGTCTCGCGCAGCGGCCACGAAACACCTACGTTACTGTGCGGCACGCGAATACGCTGCAACGGCAGTGACTACCTGTTCGGCACGGGCATCAACGTGGCCAGGCGACGTGAGCGCGAGCAGCGGCTGCGTCTGCGCGAGCGCGCGCTGCACGCGGCCAGCAACGGCATCGTGATCACCCGCATCGAAAACGACCGGAGCCTCATCGACTACGTGAACCCGGCCTTCGAAAGTATCACGGGTTATGCCGCGGACGAGATCATGGGCACCGACCCGCGCTTCATGGCCGCGCCCGGCATGGATCTCGCGGAACGGGCCCAGCTGCGGGAAGCCGTCGCGGCGCGCACAGGCGTCCGCGTCGTGCTGCGCAACCTGCGCAAGAACGGCGAGCTGTTCTGGAACGACCTCAGCATCACGCCCGTGCAGGACGAGCACGGTGTCGTCACTCACTTCATCGGCATCATCACCGACGTCACCGCCACCAAGCTGCGCACGGCCCACCTCGAACACGAGGTCAACCACGACCCGCTCACGGGACTGGCCAACCGCAACCTGCTGTGGGACCGGCTGGAACAGGCGCTGCACCTGGCCCAGCGCCACAAATCGCTCGTCGCCACCGTGCTGATCGACCTCGACAACTTCAAGACGATCAACGACACGCACGGCCACGAGGCCGGCGACGTCGTGCTGAAGGTCGTGGCGCGCCGCCTGCAGGCATCGGTGCGCGACAGCGACACGGTCGCGCGCATGTCCGGCGACGAATTCGTGCTTGTGCTCGCCAACCAGCCATCGCTGCGCTTTACCTTGCGCATGGTGGAGCGCCTGCGCCAGAGCTTCGTGATCCCCGTCGCGTTCAACAACCGCGAAATCTCCGTCGGCGCCAGCGTCGGCGTGTCGCTGTACCCGCACGACGGCGCCAGCGCGGCGGAACTCGTGCGCGCGGCCGACCTCGCGATGTACCACGGCAAGGGCAGCGGCCGCAACGACGTCCGCTTCTTCTCGGCCGACATGAGATCGAGCACGGAAGCCCGGCACCGCATCGACGTGGCGCTGCGCAGCGCGCTCGACAACGACGAACTGTTCCTGCTGTACCAGCCCCGCGTCGACATGCACAGCAACCGGGTGGCGGGCTTCGAAGCACTGCTGCGCTGGCGCCACCCGGACCAGGGCGTGCTGGCGCCGGCCCAGTTCCTGGCCGAGGCCGAGGAAAGCGGCGTGATCGTCCCCATCGGCCAGCGCGTGCTCGACCAGGCCTGTATTTTCGCCGCCCAGCTGCGCGCGGCCGGATACGGAGACCTGCCCGTGGCCATCAACGTCTCGCATCGCGAATACAGCCAGCCCGGCTTCCTGGCCTGCCTGGCGGATCGCCTGGCGCGGCACCGGCTGCCGCCGCACAGCCTGCAACTGGACCTGCGCATCGACAGCCTGGTCCGCCATCCGGCGCTGGGGCAGGAATTGGCCGAGCAATTGCGTGCGCTGGGCGTGGACCTGTCCGTCGACGGCTYCGGCGCCCCGCTCTGCGACCTCGGCTACCTGCAACAACTGGCGGCGGGCCAGGTCAAGCTGGCGCCGGACACCGTGCAGGCACTGGGGGACGGCGGCCAGGCCGTGGCCAAGAGCCTGATCGATATCGCGCACAACCTGAATATGGAGGTGGTGGCCGAGGCCGTGGAAACACGGCCCCAGCTCGACTTCCTGAGATCGCACGGCTGCGACCAGTTCCAGGGCTTCTGGTTCAGCGAGCCGCTCGGCGCTGACGCGGCGCGCAAGATGCTGCAGGAGCAGCAGCCGGCGTAAAAAAGGTGGGCACGGGGTGCCCACCCTACGTCACCGGTTGCGGTAGGGTGAGCACCCCGTGCCCACGCGTGACGTTTCCGTGTTGTTGAACTACCCTTCGCTGGTAATGCGCCGGACGAGCGCCCCGAGCACATCTTCCGCCATGTCGTTCGACACCTGGCATGTCCCCGCATTCTCATGCCCGCCACCGCCGTATTCGAGCATCAACGCGCCGATATTCGTCTTCGATGTGCGGTTGAGGATCGACTTCCCGGTCGCAAACACCGTGTTCTGGTTCTTGAGGCCCCACAACACGTGGATCGAGATGTTCGCTTCCGGGAACAGCGCATAGATGATGAAGCGGTTGCCGGCATAGATCACCGGCTCCTCGCGCAGGTCGAGGACGACGAGGTTGCCGTGGACGCGCGCGCAGCGGCGGATCTGCTCCTTGCACAGCTCGCTGTGCTCGAAGTACAGACGGGTGCGCTCCTGCACGTCCGGCAATTGCATGATCTGATCGATGGTGTGGTTACGGCAGTAATCGATCAGGTCCATCATCAGCTGGTAATTCGAGATGCGGAAGTCGTGGAAGCGCCCCAGCCCCGTGCGCGCATCCATCAGGAAGTTCAGCAGGTTCCAGCCCTGCGGATCGAGGACTTCCTCGCGCGTGAAACGGGCCGCGTCGCCCTTGTCGACGGCGTCCATCATGTCGCGCCAGGCGGCGGGAAAGGCGCGCGTCGCGCCATAGTGTTCGTAGACGACGCGCGCGGCGGACGGCGCCTTGGGGTCGATCACGTGGTTGTCGTGGCGCCCCGTATTGCGGATCGTTTCCGACAAATGATGGTCGAACGCCAGGTGTGCACCGGCAACGTAAGGCAGGTTCGTCGTGATGTCGCGCGCGCTGATGGCGATCTTGCCGTCCTGCATGTCTTTCGGATGGACGAACAGGATGTCGTCGATCAGGTCCAGGTGCTTGAGGAGGACGGCGCATACGAGGCCATCGAAATCGCTGCGGGTGACGAGGCGGTAACGCTTGGGAACGGCAGACATTGGCAAACCCCCTTTCGATATGAATCAGCATGGGCTGGCGCAGCCAGGACGTCGTTCATCATACCGCGCAAGATTGCCGATTAACAGTTTTTCTACACGTCATCACGGTGTCGTCAACCTGTGCATTCCAGGCCCCGATTCGTGCAGGCTGTCGCAAACCGGTGGTAAGGGGGACGCCGGGACACTAAAGTTGCAACATCCCAATAGTGGCCGGCCGCTGTGCCAACGGTTACACTCGCCGCAACCTTTGATAAAGACAAGCTTCATGCAAACTCGGCGTTCTACCCAGCAAACTTTCTCGAATACCCTGTCGGCGCTGCATCGCGCCTTCGACGCGGTCGCGACCTGGGTGACGCAACTGTCGTGGTGGAAATTCTTCCTGTTCGCCGCGTTGATGCTGATCGCCGGCAAGATCCTGCAAGATGAATTGTTTTCCGGGGGCGACGAGGACATCACGTTCACGGAGCGCAGTGCCCATAAGACCGAGCCGACCGTCATGATC
>NZ_JBFUDR010000327.1:0-6395 GCF_056404615.1 Massilia sp. P2_C2
ATCTCATCGTACGTGAACGCATCGCCCAGTACCGTGACCAGGTACGGCGCCGTCTCGCCGACGAGCTGACCGAAGAAGAATTCCTGCCGCTGCGCCTGCAGAACGGCCTGTACATGCAGCGCCATGCCTACATGCTGCGCATCGCTGTGCCCTACGGCCTGCTGTCGACCGCGCAGATGCGCATGTTCGCGCACATTGCCCGCAAGTACGACCGCGGCTATGGCCACTTCACGACCCGCCAGAACATCCAGTTCAACTGGATCGAGCTGGAACAGACCCCGGACATCCTGAGCGACCTCGCCTCCGTCGAGATGCACGCGATCCAGACGTCGGGCAATTGCATTCGCAACACCACGACGGACCAATTCGCTGGCGTCGCCGCCGACGAGATCGTCGATCCGCGCCCGTACGCCGAGCTCATCCGTCAATGGAGCACGTTCCACCCGGAATTCATCGCCCTGCCCCGTAAATTCAAGATCGCGATCAACGGCGCCGTGGAAGACCGCGCCGCGATCGCCGTCCACGACATCGGCCTGACGGCCGTGCGCAACGAAGCGGGCGAAGTCGGCTTCAAGTTCATGGTTGGCGGCGGCCTGGGACGTACCCCGATCATCGGCAGCGTGATCAATGAATTCGTGCCCTGGCAGCACCTGCTGACGTACACGGAAGCGATCATGCGCGTGTACAACCAGTTCGGCCGCCGCGACAACAAGTACAAGGCCCGCATCAAGATTCTCGTGAAAGCCGTGGGCGCCGAGGAATTCGCGCGCCTGGTCGAGGCCGAATTCGCCGACCTGAAGGATGGCCCGGAAACGCTGACCCGCGAGGAGCTGGACCGCGTGGCGCAATGGTTCGATCCGAAGCCCTACCTCACCCTGCCGAACATCGATGTCCGTGCCCAGCACGCCGCCGACAAGGCGTTCGCGAACTGGCTGCAACGCAACGTCAAGGCGCACAAGGTGCCGGGCTATGCATCCGTCGTGCTGTCGCTCAAGAAGACCGGCGTGCCGCCGGGCGACGCGACCGCCGAGCAGATGGACTTCGTGGCCGACCTGGCCGACAAGTACAGCTTCAACGAACTGCGCGTGACGCACGAGCAGAACCTCGTGCTGGCCGACGTCGAGCAATCGAAGCTGTTCGAGATCTGGCAGCAGGCGAAGGCACGCGGCCTCGCGACGCCGAACATCGGCCTGCTGACCGACATGATTTCGTGCCCGGGCGGCGACTACTGCTCGCTGGCGAACGCGAAGTCGATCCCGATCGCAGCCGCCATCGCCGAGCGTTTCGACAACCTGGACTTCCAGCACGACATCGGCGACATCGAACTGAACATCTCCGGCTGCATCAATGCCTGCGGCCACCACCACGTGGGCCACATCGGCGTGCTGGGCGTGGACAAGGACGGCGCCGAGTGGTACCAGGTGTCGATCGGCGGCGCCCAGGGCAATGAGTCGGCCATCGGCAAGATCATCGGCCCGTCGTTCTCGGCACCGCAGATGCCGGAAGTCGTCGGCCGCCTGCTCGAGGTCTACGTGAAGAACCGCGTCGAAGGCGAACGCTTCGTCGACGTGGCGCAGCGCCTCGGTGTCGCGCCGTTCAAGGAACATGTTTATGCCACGCCGATCCCGGCCGGCGCCAAGGTTGGGGAAGACGAATATGCCTAATTTCGAATTGCACTCGCACAAGCAGATCATCAAGCAACGCGAAGTCGTGGATGACGACTGGAGCGTCCTGAAACTCGTGGAAGACGGCACGCCGGAGACCGCGGAAGTCCCGGTCGGCAAGATCATCGTCCCGGTCAAGGTATGGCTGGCGCAGCGCGAGCAGCTGCTCGCCCGCGCCGCGCGCGGCGAACTGGGCGTTTGGTTCGCTTCCGACGAGCTGGCGCACGCGGTCAAGGACGACCTCGGCCAGTTCGCCGTTGTCGCCGTCGACTTCCCGAAGTTCTCCGACGGCCGCGGCTATTCGATCGCCTACAACCTGCGCAAGCGCCTCGGCTACCAGGGCGAGCTGCGCGCGATCGGCGACGTGCTGCGCGACCAGCTGTTCCAGATGGCTCGCTGCGGCTTCAACGCCTATGCGACGCGCCAGGACCGCAACATCCATGACGCACTGAAGGGCCTGACGGTCTTCTCGGAGACCTACCAGGCATCCGTCGACAACCCGCTGCCGCTGTTCCGCCGCCACCCGCGCGGCGCGCTGCCGGAACTCAGCGACGTCGGCGCCGGTATCTGAACCCTGACAGGAAACCCCATGAGCGACCTGAACGCGCGGGTGCAAGAAACCCGCGGCATCCTGGAGCGTATTGCGCGCGATTTCTCGCCCGCCGTGTTCGCTTCCAGCCTGGCGGCCGAGGACATGGTCCTGACCGACCTGATCCTCAAGGCCGGCCTGCCGATCACCATCTTCTCGCTGGAGACCGGCCGCCTGCACAAGGAAACGCTGGCCATGATCGACAAGGTCAAGGCCCATTACGGCTACGACATCCAGGTCATGCGGCCGAAGCAGGAACTGGTCGACGAGTACGTGTCGAAGAACGGCCTGAACGCGTTCTACGACAGCGTCGAGATGCGCAAGAGTTGCTGCTACGTGCGCAAGGTCGAGCCGCTCGGCCGCGCCCTCGCCGGCAACAAGGCATGGATCACGGGCCAGCGCCGCTCGCAATCGGCGACGCGCACCGAGCTGGCCGTGCAGGAAGACGATGCCGCGCACGGCATGGTCAAGTTCAATCCGCTGGCCGACTGGAGCGAGGAAGACGTATGGGAATACATCCGCAGCAACAGCGTCCCCTATAACGAATTGCATGACCGCGGCTATCCATCGATCGGCTGCGAACCGTGCACCCGCGCCATCCAGCCCGGCGAAGACGTACGCGCCGGCCGCTGGTGGTGGGAAAACGCCGACTCGAAGGAATGTGGCCTGCACCTCGTGGACGGCAAGCTTATCCGCATCAAATCCGTAGCCCCGGCTTAATGACGTACTCGTTACAACAATACTTCGACAGGCACAGCTCAATGACGACTCTTTCCGATACCCCGCGCACGCTCACCGATGTGAACGCGCGCCACCTGGACGCACTCGAATCCGAAGCCATCCACATCATGCGCGAGGTCGCGGCGGAATGCTCGAACCCCGCCCTGCTGTTCTCGGGCGGCAAGGACTCCGTGGTGCTGCTGCGCCTGGCCGAGAAGGCTTTCCGCCCCGGCAAATTCCCGTTCCCCCTCGTGCACATCGACACGGGCCACAACTTCGATGAAGTCATCACCTTCCGCGACGCCCGCGTCGCCGAACTGGGCGAGCGCCTGATCGTCGGCTCCGTCGAGGACTCGATCAAGAAAGGCACCGTCCGCCTGCGCAACCCCCAGACGGATTCGCGCAACGCGGCCCAGGCCGTGACCTTGCTGGAAACCATTGCCGAGCACGGCTTCGATGCCTGCATCGGCGGCGCCCGCCGCGACGAAGAAAAAGCCCGCGCGAAAGAGCGCATCTTCTCGTTCCGCGACGAATTCGGCCAGTGGGATCCGAAGGCCCAGCGTCCGGAACTGTGGGACCTGTATAACACCCGCGTGCACGCCGGTGAGAACATGCGTGTGTTCCCGATCTCGAACTGGACCGAGCTCGACGTCTGGCAATACATCGCCCGCGAAAAGCTGGCCCTGCCGCCGATCTATTTCGCGCACGAGCGCCAGGTGATCCCGCGTAACGGCCTGCTCGTGCCGCTGACGCCGCTGACCCCGGCCCGCGACGGCGAGGAAATCGAGACCCGCGTCGTGCGCTTCCGCACCGTGGGCGACATCTCGTGCACCTGCCCGGTGGCATCCGATGCGGCGACCGTCGACGACATCATCGCCGAAACGGCCATCACCCAGGTGACCGAGCGCGGTGCGACCCGCATGGATGACCAGACCTCCGAAGCTTCGATGGAAAAGCGCAAGAAACAAGGATATTTCTGATGAATGCCATGACCGACAAACTGAACCATAACGACGACCAGAGCGGCCAGGCCGGTCTGCTGCGCTTCATCACCGCCGGCTCCGTCGACGACGGCAAGAGCACGCTGATCGGCCGCCTGCTGTTCGACAGCAAGGGCATCTTCGCCGACCAGCTGGCCGCCGTGTCGCGCTCCAAGCACAAGCGCACCGTGGGCGACACGATCGACCTGTCGCTGCTGACGGACGGCCTGGAAGCGGAACGCGAGCAAGGCATTACCATCGACGTCGCGTACCGCTATTTCGCGACGCCGAAGCGCAAGTTCATCATCGCCGACACGCCGGGCCACGAGCAGTACACCCGCAACATGGTGACGGGCGCGTCGACCGCGGACGCCGTCATCATCCTCGTCGACGTGTCGAAAGTGAAACTGGGCGATGACGGCTCGGTGGAACTGCTGGTGCAGACGAAGCGCCACTCCACGATCGCCAGGCTGCTGCAGATCGAGCACGTGATCGTCGCCGTCAACAAGATGGACCTCGTGAACTACGACCGCACCGTGTACGACCGCATCGTCGCCGAGTACACCAGGTTCGCGGACACGCTGGGCCTGAAGGACATCACCGCGATCCCGCTGTCGGCACTGGCCGGCGACAACGTCGTCGAACAGGGCGACAACATGCCGTGGTACGAAGGCCCCACGTTGATCGAGCTGCTGGAAGGCCTGTCGGTCTACGACGAGACCCACGCTGCGCCGTTCCGCTTCCCCGTGCAGCTGGTCGCGCGCCACAATGGCCATGAAGCCAACGACTTCCGCGGCTACATGGGACGCGTGGAATCTGGCAAGGTGGCCGTGGGCGAGAACATCGTCGTGCAGCCGTCCGGCCAGACCGCGACCGTCAAGGAGATCCTGACGTTCGACGGCCCGCTGCAGCAGGCCGTGGCCGGCCAGTCGATCACGCTGACGTTGAACGAGTACGTGGACATCTCGCGCGGCGACGTGCTGGCCTCGAGCGAACAGCCGGCCGCCCTGCTCAAGCAGGTGAAAGCCGACGTGTGCTGGATGGCCGACGAGCCCCTGGACGTGCGCCGCAAGTACTGGATCAAGCACGGCACCCGCCAGACGATGGCCAAGGTCAAGGCGATCGATTCCGTCCTCGACGTCAACACGCAGACGCGCCGCACTGTGGACAACCCGGCCGAAGGCCTGAAGCTGAACGACATCGCCCGGATCGAACTGGCCGTGCAGCAGCCGCTGGCCGCCGACGCCTACGATGCGATCCGCGCAACGGGTGCCTTCATTCTGATCGATGAAGTTACCCATCAGACGGTCGCAGCAGGTATGATCCGTATTTAACCGCTGGGGCCTCGATAAACCTACTGCGCGTCGGATTTTCGAGGCCCTGATGCGCTGCAAAAGGTCTTATTAAAACCGCAAAAGACAAGGGATGGTATGGCTGGGCTGGGAAAAGTTTATCTGGTTGGAGCCGGTCCCGGCGCTGCTGATCTCATTACCGTTCGCGGGGCGCGCCTGCTCGGGGAGGCGGAGGTCGTGCTGTACGACGCCCTCGTCACCCCCGAAATGCTCGCCCTGTGTCCGCAGGCAGAGCTGATTGCCGTCGGCAAGCGCTCCGGCCAGCGATCGACGGCGCAAACCGTCATCAACGACAAACTCGTCGAATGCGCGCGGCGCTACCAGCGCGTCGTGCGCCTGAAGGGCGGCGATCCGATGCTGTTCGGCCGCGCCGACGAGGAATTGCGCGCGCTCGAGGCAGCCGGCGTCGCAGTCGAAGTGGTCCCCGGCATCACGACCGCGGTCGCCGCCGCGGCCGCCACCCTGCAGCCGCTGACCAAGCGCGGCGTGGCGCGCAGCGTCGCCTTCTTCACGTCCAGCACGGCGCCGGACCAGCCCGAACATCCTGCGCTGCCCGAAACCGACACGCTCGTCCAGTACATGGGCGGCCGCGAAGCCGCCGGCACGGCCGAACGCCTGCTGGCCGAAGGCCGCCGCTCGGACTTGCCCGTCGTCGTCGTGGAAAACTGCAGCCGCCCCGACCAGCACGTGCGCCGCCTCACGCTGGCCGATCTCGCCCATGGCCTGGACGTGGCCCATGGCCCGGTACTCGTCATGATCGGCGAGGCGATGGCGCATCGGCCGCAGCAGACCCTCTGAGGTAGGGTGGGCACCCCTGTGCCCACGCGAACGTCAACGCGGCGCGAACGTCACGCGTGGGCACGTGGTGCCCACCCTTGTATCTTGAACGAGTTGATGATTAGCTACCATCAACTGAGGTGAAGACCAGCTTGTGCCCACCCTGAAGGCATTGACCTTGTGGTAGTAGATTAAGCCCTTCACCTCTCCCACCCCATTGCTGAACACTGGACGGTATCCGAGGGCTTTGACCCTGCATGAACAAGGCGAGTGTGGAGTGGTTAGGGAAAATCAAGAACACAAGGAAGAGCGA
>NZ_JBFUDR010000328.1:0-6384 GCF_056404615.1 Massilia sp. P2_C2
TTCGCCAGCGTCACCGTCTTCGCGCTGCCGGCGTTCTTGTCGGCGAACTTTCCGGTCGATGCGAGACTCACGTCGTCGCCAGCGACGAGTCCCTGCACGACGGCGCCGGCCGTCGACACCGTCGCCGAAGTCGTGCCGTCATAGGTCTTGTTGGCGGCCGCGATGCCCCACACTACCACCACTTTCTTCATGATGGTGGCCGTCGCCGACGACTGGCCGGTGATCGCGTAGTTGCCCGCGTCGGTGCCGCCGAAGGTATTCGCCAGCGTCACCGTCTTCGCGCTGCCGGCGTTCTTGTCGGCGAACTTTCCGGTCGATGCGAGACTCACGTGGTCGCCCGCGACGAGACCCTGCACGACGGCGCCGGCCGTCGACACCGTCGCCGAAGCCGTGCCGTCGTAGGTCTTGTCGGCGGCCGTGATGCCGGACACGGTCACGGCTTTCTTCATGATGGTGGCCGTCGTCGACGATTGGCCGGTGATCGCATAGTTGCCCACGTCGGTGCCGCCGTACGTGCTCGTCAGCGTCACCGTCCTGGCGCTGCCGGCGTCCTTGTTCGCGAACCTGCCGGTGATGGTCGCGAACACGAAGTCGCCCTCCACCAGGCCGGACAGCTGCCCGTGCGCGACCGACACCGTCGCCGCCGTCGTGCCGTCGTAGACCTTGTCGGCGGCCGTGATCCCGGACACCGTCAAGGCCTTCGGCGTGATGCTGGCCGTCGCGCTGGACTGCCCGGCGAGCGTGTAATTGCCGGCGTCCTGGCCGGACAGGCTGGTGCGCAGCGCGACGTTCTTGCCGCTGCCCGCGTTCTTGTCGGCGAAGGCGCCGCTCGCGTTCAGGCCGACGTCGTCGCCCGCCACCAGGCCGCCCAACGTGGCGCCGCTCCGGGACACCGTCGCCGTCGTCGTGCCGTCGTAGACCTTGCCGGAGGCCGTGACGCCGGAAACGTTCAGGGTTCTGGCCGCGATCGTCGCGGTGACGCCGGACGGCGCCGTGAGGCTGTAGTTGGCCGCGTGGCCCGTCCCGTCGGCCAGGGTGCCGCCCGAGATCGTGACCGTCTTGCCGACGCCCACGTTCTTGTCCGCGAATGCACCGGCGAGGCCTGACAGGTTCAGTGTCTCGGTGCCGACGAGGCCGACGAGGCTGCCGCCGGTCGGCGTGGCCGCCGTCGTGCCGTCGTAGACCTTGTCGGCCACCAGGCCGGTGAGCGTCAATGCCTTCGGTGCGATCGACGCCGTGTTGGCGGCACCGGCCGCGGTCAGGTCCGGCAGACGGTAGTTGCTCGCCAGGCCAGCCTGGCCATCCGACAGTGTCGCGGCGCTGACGTAGTGCGCCTCGGCGACGTTGGCACTGTTCGCCGCGATGCCGGTGGCGACGAGATCCTCACCGGCGACGAGGTTGCCGAGGCTGGCGGCGGTAAAGACCGCCGAGCCGTCGTAGGTCTTGTTCGCGTTGAGTGTCACCGTGCGAGGCGTGATGCTCGCCGTCGCGCTGGCCGAGTTGCCTTGCAGCGTGTAGTTGGCGGCATCCTGGCCGCCCAGCACGATGTTGCCGATGCTGACGGAGTAGGTGCCCACGCTCTTCGACGCGAAGCTGCCGTTGCCGCTGGCCGTCACGTCGTCGCCGGCCACGACGCCCGCCACCGATACGGCCGCCGCGGCATTGCCGTCGTAGACCTTGTCGGCCGCGCTCGGGGTCAGCGTCTTCTGCGTGATGCCATACGTGCCCGTGTTGAAGTAGCCGATGGCATAGCGCGTGCCGCCCGACGTGTAGGCCGCGGGGTTGCCGGCGTCCGCGGTCAACGTGCCGTAGGTGCCCACGTTCCTGCTTCCGGTCCGGAACGCGGGCGCCGGGGTCAGACTACCCAGCGTGAAGCCGTTCGGACCGCCGAGCGTCGTGAACGTCAAGCCCGTCGCCACCGTGCTGCCGTCGTAGACCTTGGCGCCGTCGCCGGCGTTGATCACGTAGAGCGGCGTGGTGGACATGTCCACGGCCTGGTAGGTGGCGTACAAATAGCTGTTGTTCGAGCCGGGCACGACGAGCACGCCGCAGTTCGGATACGGCGTCGCGCAGCTGGACAGTTGYGGCGCCTGCGTATAGGCCGGCAGCTGGGGCGCACCGTTCACATACACGAGCCACGCGGCCACGGACGGTCCCTGGAACGCGATGCGGTCGCGGCTGTCGTAGGAAGTGAGGCCGATGGCGCCCTGTGCGAGCTCGTCGGCCGTGTGGTTGCCGGGAGTCGAATTGACGGCGTTCAGCAGCATCGTGCCGCCACCGGGCGCGCTGCCGACCGTCGTCAGCGTATTCGAGTCAGCCTGGAAGGCGATGCCGAACGTGTTCGTGCCGCCCGCGCTCTCGCCGTTGATGAGAAGGTTGCCGGTGCCGGACAGGATCGTCGCGTCCGACTTGATGTAGACGCCGCCCGTCGTGCCGCCGTAGTTGCCGCTGCTGAAACCCACGGTCGACTTGCCGTTGATCGTGACGTTGCCGCCGGTCGAAAGAATCGACTTGGCCGACTCCACGGTGACGGCCGCGCCGGTGCCGGACAAGTTGCGCGCATAGCCGATGCCGGTCGCCGTGCTGCCGGTGCCGCCGCCGATCAGGATATTGCCGCCGTTCGATTTCAGGTTGCCGTTGACGTCCACGCCGCCGGTCGTCGCGCCCACCGCATTGGCCGCCGACAGCGTCAAGTTCAGGTTGCCGCTTGTCGAGGTAATGTCGGCATTGACGACCACATTGCGGTCCGCACGCAACGTCAGGCTGGCGTCGCCGCCGGCGGTCTTGGCGATCGGACTGCTGACCAGGATGTCGCCCGCGCCCGGGGCGGGCGAACCGAACACGGGATCCGGCATCTGCTGGGTCGTCACGGTGRCGCTGGTCCCCTGGTTCAGGCTGTTCGCGATCGTGCCCGCGCCCGCACTGCCGATGACGTAGTCGAACGGGTCGATCAGCCACTCCCCGCCCTTGCCTGCGGCCGCGCCGGCGTTCACGACGAGGCCGGGCGCCGTCTGCACATGCGCGGCCGACGTCTCGATGGCGCCGCCGTTGCCGCCGGCCGGCGCGCTCGCATCGAACGTGCCGCCCACGTTGGCGGTGCCGGTCCGCATGTCGCCGAGCAGCAGGATCTGACCCTGCGCGCCGTTCGCCAGCGTGCGCGCCTGCACGATGCCGCTGTTGTTGATAACGGATGCGCTCAGTTCACCGGCCGACTTCGCCGTCATGAGCACCGTGCCGCCATCCGCGCGGATGGCGCCGCCGTTGTCGACCAGCGCCTCCAGCGCGCCCTTGTTCACCTGCAGCTTGACGGGGCCGCCGAAGTCGACGACGGCATCGCTGCCCGCACCCAGCAGCGCATTGCCCTGGTCGGCAGCGATGCTGCCCGTGTTCACGACGCGCGCGGCCACCAGCGCGACGTTGCCGCCCGCCGCGGCGGCGATGTTGCCACGGTTCTCGACCGCTTGCGTGCTCGTGCCGGACAGGTGGTAGCGCCCGGCGAGGAAGTCCTCGTTGGAAAGCGCGAGCGTCGACGCCAGCAGGCCGCCCACGTTGACCTGCGCCGTTGGGCTGAACAGCACGCCGTTCGGATTCAGCAGGAACACGTGGCCGTTGGCATTCAGCGCGCCCTGGATGATGGACGGATCAGTGCCGAGCACGCGGTTCAGCGCCACGGCAGATGCCGAGGGCTGGACGAAGGTTACGGCATGCCCCTGCCCGATCGAGAATCCGGCCCAGTCGATGGCGGCCTTGTTGCTGCCCTGGTGGACGGTCAGCGTATTGCCGGTGTAATCGAGAGTCGCCTGCCCGGCCACGACGCGGCCCGCCGTCGGCAGCGGATCGGCGGCCTGGGCGCAGGCACCCGCCGCGGCCAGGGCCAGCAGCGCGATCTGGCGGCGCCGGCGGCGTGCCCGTCCGGAGGAAGACCGGGTCCGTTTCGAACCGAGTTCCGACACGACTTGCCACAGATGTTTCGATGCGTTCCAGACAATACGATAAATATGATTCACGGGGCTTCCGAGCGAGTTGGAAAAGCCGCAAGTGTAGAATATTGCCCACAGGCAATCTAGCCTGTTTCACAATTAAGTGCGCAGAAGTCGTAAAGACACAACGGCAACCTGTTGTCGATTGACTGATTACCGAGGTTTCGGACGCCCGTGTTGAAATCGATACCGCGAACCCGTCAGACCGGTGCGCCACATAAATGGCGTCAAATTTGTTGCTTTTTTGATCTCAGTCAAATTCGGGAAAGACTTCGGTGACGAAGAGGCATACATTGGATTGGTCCAACTCCGTCCTGAAGGAGCCTTTCATGTACAAGACCATCCTCGTCCACATCGACGGCAGCCCCCAGCAGGAAAGCCGCCTGCGCGCCGCCGCCCGGCTCGCGAACGATTGCGACGCCCACGTCGTGGGCAGCGCCGCCACCGKCATTTCCTGGCTCGATTACGCCCTGCTCACCGGCTCGGTCGGGGCGCCGATGGCCACCGTGGACTTTCAGGGCCTGCGCGATGCCGGCGCGGCGCGGCTCGCCGCCTTCGACGAGGCGGCGCGGCGGCTCGGCGTGCAATCGCACGAAGGCCGGCTGATCGAGGACGAGGCGCATTACGCCCTGCTGCTGCAGTCGCGCTACGCCGACCTCGTCGTGCTCAGCCGCGATACCGACGTCGACCCGGGCCTGCCGGTGCGGGTGCGCGGGCTGCCGGAATATACCGCCCTGCACGGCGTGCGTCCCGTGCTCGTCGTGCCGCCCGACTACCACGACCAGCCGCTGCCCGGCACCGCCATCGCCGGCTGGGACGGCAGCCTGCAGGCCATCGCGGCGCTGACGGCCGCGCTGCCTCTGCTGCAGCGCGCCGCCAGCGTCAAGCTGGCGCTCGTCAATCCGAACGAGCTGACCCAGTTGCACGGCGAGGAACCGGGTGCCGACATGGCCCTCTACCTCGCGCGCCACGGTGTGCCGGTGGAAGTCGTCGTCGAGCGCACCCGCGCGACGGTCGGCGAAGCCCTGATGGCCATGGCGCGCGACGCCGGCGCCGGGCTGATGGTGACCGGCGCGTACGGCCACAGCCGCTACCGCGAATGGATGCTCGGCGGCGTCACGCGCGAACTGCTGGAACGCGCCCACGTGCCCCTGCTGCTCGCCCACTGATCATCGGGGACGGCGGCGGCATGAGCGAACCGGACGCCACCGCGAGCCACGCGGGCCTGGCGACGGCCGAGGCCGCGCGCCGGCGCGCGCGCGACGGTGCCAACGTGCTGCCGCAACCCGGCCCGCACGGCACCGGCGCGCTGTTGCTCGAGGCGGCGCGCGAGCCGATGTTCGTGCTGTTGCTGGGCGCCGCCGCGCTCTACCTGCTGCTGGGCGAACCGCACGAAGGGTTCGCGCTGCTGCTGATGGTCGTCCTCGTGCTCGGCATGACACTCGTCCAGCAGGGGCGCACGGAACGGGCGCTGCAGGCGCTGCGCGCACTCAGCGCGCCGGCGGCCACCGTCGTGCGCGATGGCAGGCGCGACCGCATTCCCGCCGCCGACGTCGTCGCCGGTGACCTGATCGTCCTGGCCGAGGGCGACCGGGTGCCGGCCGACGCCCTGCTGGTGGAGGCGAGCGGCATGCTCGTCGACGAATCGCTGCTGACGGGCGAATCGGTCCCCGTCGACAAATTCCGCGGCGAGCCGGAAACGCCGCCCGCGCCGCCCGGCGGCAACGGCCTGCCGTGGATCTATGCCGGCACACTGGTCGTGCAGGGCGACGGCCTCGCGCGCGTGCGCGCGACCGGCGCGCGCACGGAACTGGGACGCATCGGCGCCGCACTGCACGCGATCCGGCCACCGGAAGGCCGCCTGCAGGCCGAGACGCGGGTGCTGGCACGCCGCTTCGCCGGCTTAGGTAGCGCCGTCAGCCTCGTGCTCGTGCTGCTGTTGCGGCTGCGCGGCGCGCCCTGGCTCGACGCCCTGCTGGCCGGCGTCGCCCTGGCGATGTCGGTGCTGCCGGCCGAGTTCCCCGTCATCCTGTCGCTGCTGCCGGCGCTGGGCGCGTGGCGCCTCGCGCGCCGCCAGGTGCTGACGCGGCGCCTGGCCGCCATCGAGATCCTCGGCTCGACATCCGTCCTGTGCGTCGACAAGACGGGCACGCTGACGGAGAACCGCATGGCCTTGAGGCTGCTGTGGCGCGACGGCGTCGCACACGACTGCGCCGGCTCCGGCGCGATGGCGCCGGCACTGCGCGAAGTGCTCGACCTCGGGCTGCTGGCCAGCCGGCCGCCCGGYGCCGATCCAATCGAACTGGCGCTGCACGCGGCCGCCGGCAGCCTGCCGCAACGGCCGGGCATCCGGCGCCTGGAGCGCGAATACGGCCTCACCCAGGCGCGCGCCGCCATCGTGCGC
>NZ_JBFUDR010000329.1:0-6360 GCF_056404615.1 Massilia sp. P2_C2
ATCAACAGGTCGGCGCCCGGCACGGGCCGGTGGTATTTGTCGCGCAGCACGTCGACGAGCTGGTCGAGCGTGCCAGCGGCCTCGACCTGGGCATACATATTGGAATTCTTGCCGAGCAGAGTCACCGTCTTGCCGTCGAAACTCATTTCCATGTTGGCGAAGCCGCCGCGGCGGGTAACATGCAGCTTGTCGGGCCGGTTCAGGACCACGCTGCCGGTGGCGGCCAGCGTCAGTTTCTGCTGCTGGGTGCTAACGATTTCCAGGCTCGAATCGAAGTCGAAGGACAGCGCCTTTTGCGCCGCCATGTAGTCCGACATCGCCTTGAGCAGACGCTTCGCATCCACTTCGGCCGCGTGTGCCGGCGGCTGCGCCAACGCCGCGCACACCAGCGCGGCCCCGAGCGCGGTATGGCCGCCTTTCGTCTGTTGCTGACAAATCATGCTCGCCTCCATGGACAGGCAGTCCTTGCAGCGTAGCGCGAATGGCGGGCATGCCAAGGCGGTCACGGAAACACTGCAACTGCCCGTTGATACCTCTCAAACGAAGAGGCGCTGGACGGAACCAAACGGCCGGCAATGGCCCGCCTGTTTGTCGCAAAACTGTACGTTTTTGTCATCCTTACCCACCAAACATGCGCCAATGTTGCGCGGTCTTATAAAATGCCGGGTTCAAGGAGACATTCATGTATCGCGTACTGTTGGTGGAAGACGATCCGCGTCTCGCGGAACTGGTGACGGAATACCTGTCCGGCTATGAATTCGCGGTGGACCTCGTCACGCGGGGCGATGCGGCGCTGGAGCATTTCAAGACCGCTTCGCCCGACATCGTGGTGCTCGACCTGATGCTGCCCGGCATGGATGGCATGGTGGTGTGCCGCCAGATCCGCGACGTGTCCGACGTGCCGATCCTGATTCTCACGGCGCGCGAAGACACCTATGACGAAGTCTCGGGCCTGGAACAGGGCGCGGACGATTTCGTCAACAAGCCCGTGCAGCCGCGCGTGCTGCTGGCCCGCCTGCGCGCCCTGCTGCGCCGCACCCAGACGAAGACGATGGGGGATACCCGGGTGCTCGAATTCGGCGCGCTGCGCATCATGACGACCGACCGCAGCGTCGCGTGGCGCGGCCAGCCCTGTGTGCTCAGCAACACGGAATACAAGCTGCTGCTCGTGCTGGCCGAGGCGGCCGGGCGCGTGCTGTCGCGCGACGAACTGCTCAAGAAGATGCGCGGCATCGAGTTCGACGGCCTCGACCGCAGCATCGACAACTGCATCTCCAAGCTGCGCCGCAAATTCGACGACAACATGTCGGAAAAGATCAAGACCGTGTGGGGCGAGGGTTATTTGTTCTCCCCTTCCGCCTGGAACTGAACTGGAACTGAATCACTCGAAGATCGGCACGATCGCCAGCGGCGCGTTGTAGGTGACGACCTGGCCCTTGTCGGGGCTGATGCCGAAGCGCCACGTCACGATGGGGAAACCTTCGTCGGGGTCGCCCGAGAAGGCGGCGCCGGACGTCACCGGCAGGGCCTGTTCGCCGCCTTCCGCATGGCGCAGGCGGGCGCCAGCCTGTTCCTTCTTCGGGAACACGAAGCGCACGCCGGCGCACTGGCGCGCGCGCTGCGAGGCGTCGAYGTAGCGCACGAAGCCGAGCGCCTGGGCGCAGGCCGTGCGCRGGTCGGCGGCGTCGTACTGGCCGTCGGCGCGCGGCGCGATCGTCACCTGCGGACGCAGCACGAACGGCATGGCCTTGCGGTTCAGCACGAGGGCCGCGTTCTCGTCATAGGCCGCCTTCTGCAGCGGGAACACGGTGCGGCCGAGGGCGTCCAGCGGCAGGTTCAGCTGCGTGGTCTTGCCCGTCAGCGTGAGCTGGGCGCCCTCGCCCAATCCGGCGTGGTCGCGCGACTGCACCTGCAACTGGCTCTGCAGCAGATTCTTCGGTCCGCCGTATTTCTCGAACTGAACCATGGCGCGGTACGCATCCCGGTAGCTCACCCATTCGCCCTGCGCGTGCGCCACCGCCGGTGCGGCGAGCAGCGTCACGACAGCAGCGATGAGTTGGCGGGATACGCGCATCATCAGAACCGGTAGGCGATGGCGGTCGAAACCGCCAGATTGGTGGGCCGCTCGACAAGCGGGCTGTTGGCGGCACTGCCCAGCAGGCGTTTGGCCTGCAGGTTCGACGTGAGCATCCACGACGGCGACCAGGCCCAGTTCCAGCGCACGCCGACGTGCGCATCCTGCAGGCCGCCGCCCGGCGCGTAATACGCAAAGCGGCTGCGCGCCGTTTCCTCCAGCGAGACGCCGAACCAGGTATCGTTGTAATGACGGTTGACGATGCCGACGCCGGCCATCAGCGCGACGTGGTGCTGCGCGCCCAGGTCGAGGGCCAGGCGCTGCACGCCGAGGTCGAGGCGGGCGCCGTCGTGGTCGTTTCCGGCCCCGACCAGCACGCTGCCCGTCAGGCGCCATTGCGGCGTCAGGTAATAGTTGGCGAAGACGCCCCCCTGCAGGCGCGCGACTATCCTGTCCATGCCTTCCAGGCGCGTGCCGCCCTGCATGCTGCGCCTGTCGATCGGGTTCGGCACCGGCCCGATCAGCATGCTGCCGGATGCACCGACGCCGTCGACCGTCTGGCCGCTGCCCCCTTCGTCGCGCCCCGGCTGCACGGCCAGCAGCGGGCCGTATTCAAAGGCCGGGTTGTCGGACAAATGCATGCCGGCGCTCATGCCTGAAATAAAAAGGCCGTTGCTCCATTGAACCTGAAGCACCGGCAACGCTGATACCTTGCGGCTGTCCGCCCCCTCCCAGCGTGGCGCCGACTGCACGCCCAGGCCCACATACATATCTCGACTGCCGTCGGGCATGGGGTTGGTCGCTGGCGTCTGGGCCCACGTCGTGCCGCAGGTGGCGCACAGTGCGAGGAGGAGGAGTTTGTTCATGTCCGGGTTGGAAGATTCAGGAAGACAACATTCTACGTCCTTGTCTTCCGTCCTCCCATATTTGCCTGCGTATTGCCTCGTCGCCACTTCCTGGAACAAACGAAAAAAAAATGGCCCACCGTCTTCGCGCATCAGGTGGGCCAAACGGAAAACCTGATGATGTAAATCGTACGCGGCGGRCATCAAAAGTTCCCCCTCGGACTGTCGGGTATTTGTCGTCAATTTGTAAGGGATGGTTTTTTTATCCATTGCTCCTATACACTACGCCCCATGCTTAAGACGAACCCAGCCCCACACCATGGCGATGACCGGAGGATGGCGGCGTGAATCGCCTGTTCTTCCGTTTCTTCGTCCTCGTGATGTTGTCGATTACGGCTGCGACGTTCGTGATCTATTTTGTCTTCGCGCGCCTGTTCGGCGATCCGCTCGACGACATCGCACGGCGCCAGGCGTCCGCGCAAATCTTCTTGCTCGAGCAATACATCGACCATGCCCCGTCCGACGAATGGCTGGGCCGCCTGAACAAGGTGCGCGAAGTGTCCGAAGCCCACTTCGACCTGATCCCGCTCGACCAGGCCAGGGCCGCCCTCCCCGCCCGCCAGCATGCGGCGCTGGAGCGGGGTGACATCGTGCTGGATCCGCAGCACAAGGCCTTCTTCCGGCGCGTGGACCTGCAGGGCGAGCGCTACATCGGCAGCAACGACGAGGTGATCCGCGCCTACAACCTGCCGATCGACCTCGGCCAGGCCCTCGCGATGGAAATCGTGCGCTACGTCGTCGTGGCGCTCGCGCTGCTCGTGCCGATCGCGTTGTGGTCGCGTTCGCACTGGCAGGCCTTGCAGACGCTGTCGCGCGTGGCGGACGATTTCGGTGCCGGGCAATTGTCTGCGCGGGCCGAACTGAAGCCGGCGGACGCTGTCTATCCGCTGGCCGAGCGCATCAATGCAATGGCCGGGCGCATCCAGGGTTTATTGGAAGCGCAGAAGAACCTGCTGCACTCCGTCTCGCACGAATTGCGTACGCCGATCGCGCGGCTGGAATTCGCGCTGGAACTGTTGCACGAGCGCGCGGCCGATCCGGCGCTGGCCAAGCGCATCGCGGCGATGGAGGGCGACCTGGCGGAGCTGAACGAACTCGTCAACGAACTGCTGTCGATCAGCAAGCTGGACAACGCCCAGGGTCCGCAACGCGCCCTGTTCGAACTGGAGCCGCTGCTGCGCGAATGCACGGACGGCCTGCATCCGCGCCCGCAGCGGCTGCACGTGGACCTGGGAGAGCGTCTCGGCAGCATGGACGGCGACCGTCGCCTGCTCGGCCGTGCCGTCGGCAATCTGCTGAGGAATGCGCAGAAGTATGCGGCGCACGAGGTCGCATTGCGCGTGCGGCGCGACGATTGCCGCATCGAGATCGTCGTCGAGGACGACGGCCCCGGCATTCCGGAAGAGGAACGGGAACGCATCTTCGAGCCGTTCTACCGCCTCGACCGTAGCCGCGACCGCGCCACCGGCGGCTTCGGCCTCGGCCTGTCGATCGCGCACAAGGCGATCGCACTGCACGGCGGCAGCCTGAAGGTCGAGCAATCGGCGCTGGGCGGTGCGCGCTTCGTGATCAGCCTGCCGGACGGCGTGCTGTCGACCTGATGCCGCTTATTTGGCCTGCGCCGCCTTGTCGACGAGCTTGTCCGCCACCTGTAACGTGGCCTTGAACACGGCGTCACGGCTGGCGCCCTGCATCTGGCCGGACAGCATGCCCGGGTTCGTCAGGTAGCGACCGACGACGACGAGCGTAGGCACGGAACTGGTCTGGTAATTTGTCGCGATCTTGCCCAGCTGGCGCAGGCGCGTCGTCACACCGAACGAATTCCACGCTTCCAGGAATTTGGCGCGGTCGACGCCGTTCTTCGACACCCAGTCGATGATCGCATCGTCCTTGTTCAGGCGGATATGGTCCACGTGCACGGCCTTGAACACTTTCTCGTGCATGTCGCCGAGACGGCCAATGGTCTCGAGCGTCAGGAACAGATGCGCTTCCGGATCGGCCGGCCCCGTCGACGGGTAATGGATGCGTCGCAGCGTGATGCGGTCGCCCTGCTTCCTGACCCACTCCTCGAACGACGGCTCCAGCGCATTGCACACCGGGCAGTGGTACATGAAGAATTCGATCACCTCGACCTTCTTGCCGCTCTCCTGCATGGGCTGCGGCTGGGCGAGCGTGGCATAGTCGACGCCGTTCTGCGGGACGGCGGGCGAAGCGGAAGCGAGGGAGGCAGACACGGACAGCAGCAGGCCGAGGCCGGCGGCACGCAGGAGACGCATGGGCAATCCTTCAGGTCGTGGAAAACCTGCAGATTACCATTCTTTCAATGAAAAGTATCCTTATGGAAACCTTAAGGAGATACCGCGTGTCAGCGGCGTCCGACCGGCRCCGGCTTTTCCGGCTTCACATGGCCCATCGCGTAGAACAGGTGCTGCCACCAGTGCTCRCGCGAATGCACGGTCAGCAGGCATTGCCGGTCGAGTTCGCCCTTGAAGACAGGATCGGGACACAGGTTCGTCATCAACGCGTTGCGCTGGTTTTCGGCATTCACCAGCGCAATGGCGAGCCAGAAGACAAGACCCGCGAGCACGACCACGATGCACCAGGCGAGGTGGTTCCAGTTGCTCGAGTCGAACAGATGCTCCTCGTCCGGCATGGACTTGTCGTACATCTTGAGGATCTTGCCTTCGACATCACTCATTGCGCTGTTTCTCTACCGTGGAAAGGTTATTTCGACTTTGCCGCCTGCGCCACCAGCGCGTCCATCACCTGCAGGGTGGCCTGGAACAGCGCGGGCTCGCTGGTGCCCTTGACCGAATTGTAGACGATCGCCGGCGACGTCTGGTACTTGCCGTCGATGATGACGGTCGGCACGCCGTCGACCTTGTAGTCGTTGAGGAGCTGCGACTGGCGGCGCAGCTTGGTCGTCACGCCGAACGAGTTCCACGCGTCGACGAACTTGTTACGGTCGACACCGTTCTTCGTCACCCAGTCGATGATGGCGGCATCGTTGTTCAGGCGCAGGTGATCCACGTGAAAGGCCTTGAACACCTTCGGCTGGAATTCCTCGGCCTTGCCCAACGCTTCCAGCGTCAGGTGCAGGTGGGCTTCCGGATCGTTGGGGCCGGTGGCCGGCATGTGGATGCGCCGGAACTGGATGTTATTGCCCTGCTTCTTGATCCACTGTTCGAGCTGGGGCTCGAACGCGTTGCAGTGCGGGCAGTGGTACATGAAGAACTCGATCACCTCGACCTTCTTGCCCGTGGCCTGCACCGGCTGCGGCTGAGCAAGCGTCACGTACTCGACGCCGCTTTTCGGATCGGCCGGCGAAGCAAACGCGGTGCTGGCGGCAAGCGCGGTGGCGAGCAAGGCAAAACGCAGGGA
>NZ_JBFUDR010000330.1:0-6349 GCF_056404615.1 Massilia sp. P2_C2
GCATCGGCTCCGCATGGATGGCCGATTCGGCCAGCACGTCCGGGGCCGGCTCCAGCGCGGCGTCCAGCACGGGTTCGTGGCGCCCGGCGTGGGGCGGCGGATTGCGTTCCGGCGGGGCGCCGCCCGTCATCAGGACGTCGTCATGGTCGTGCGCGAACGCCCGCTCGACGCTCTTGCGGGCCTTGTACTCCTGCCACTTGTTGTAACTAATGACGCCGACGACGAAGATGCCGCCGGCCGCGATCAGGCTCATTTGTAAGTCTGTCATGCTGCTTGTGCCTCAGTAGCGAAATTCGCGGCGGACTCCATGTCCACCGCCACGATGCGCGACACGCCCTGCTCCTGCATCGTCACACCGATCAGTTGGTTGGCCATCTCCATCGCGATCTTGTTGTGCGAGATGAAGAGGAATTGGGTATGGTCCGACATGCGCTTGACCATGCGGCAGAAGCGCTCGGTATTGGCGTCGTCGAGCGGCGCGTCGACCTCGTCGAGGAGGCAGAACGGCGCCGGGTTCAGGCGGAACATCGAGAACACGAGCGCCGTCGCCGTCAGTGCCTTCTCGCCGCCGGACAGCAGGTGGATCGTCGCGTTCTTCTTGCCCGGCGGCTGGGCCATCACCTGCACGCCGGCGTCGAGGATCTCGTCCCCGGTCATCACGAGTTTGGCCTGGCCGCCGCCGAACAGGATCGGGAACAGTTCCGAGAAATGCTGGTTGACGCGGTCGAACGTGTCCTGCAGCAGGTCGCGCGACTCGCGGTCGATGCGCTGGATCGCGCCTTCCAGGGTGGCGATCGCCTCCTGCAGGTCGTTGTTCTGGGCGTCGAGAAAGCGTTTTCTCTCCGTCGCCTGCGCCAGTTCCTCGACAGCGGCCAGGTTCACCGCGCCCAGCGCCGCGATGGCGTTCGTCAGGCGCGTCACCTCGCCCTGCAGGTACGAGGGTTTCATCTCCGGGTCGAGTTTTTCGGACAGGCTTGTCTCGTCGGCGCCCGTGGCGGACAGCGCTTCCGCGAACTGTTCCTGGTTCAGCCGCGCGGCCTGTTCCTTCAACTGCATCTCGGTGATGCGCTCGCGCTGCGGCTGCAGGCCACGCTCGGCCTGCAACTTGCCTTCCTCGGCCGCGCGCAGGTGCTGCGTGAGCTGGTCCAACTCGTGGCGCGCGTCGGCAAGCGCTTTTTCCTGTTCCGTGCGCCGGGCCAGCAAGCCCTGCAAGCCTTCGGCCGCGGCGCCGGATTCGAGCGCCTCCAGTTCCAGCTTGCCGGCAGCGATACTCTCCAGGACCTGCGCGGCCTGCTGCTGCGCGGTGGCGATCGTGCGGCGCAATTCCTCGATGCGCGTACGCTGCGTCTTTTCCGCGAACACGGCTTCCTGCGCCGCGCGCTCCAGGTCGCGCAGACGCTGGCGCGCCTCGGCCAGCACGCGCTCCTGTTCCTGGAACTCGACCTGACCATCTTCATGCGCGCCCTGCAGCTCGGCCAGTTCCATGTCCAGCTCTTCGAATTGCGCTTCCGCCTCGGCCTGCGCCTGCCGCTGCTCCGCTTCCTGCGCGGCGATCTCGTCGAGGTCCGCCGCGATCTGGCCGCTTCTCTGGTTGAAGCGCGCCTCGACCTCGGCCTGCTTCACGACGTCGATCTGCAAAGCATGCACTTCGCGCTGCAAGGTCGCGACCTTTTGCCGGCCTTCCTGCAGACGGCGCTGCAGGTCGGCGACGGCGGCGTCGGCACGGGTGGCGCGGGTGCGCGCCTCGTCCAGCAGCAGCACCTGCGCGCGCAGTTGTTTGCCGATGTTGTCGATCTCGTGCTGGCGCGCGAGCACGCCGTCCTGCTCGGCATCCGCCGCGTAGAAGCGCACGCTGGATACCGTCACCATATGCCCTTGCGGCGTGACGAAACACCCGCCTTGCGGCAATTTGCCGCGCTGCGCGAGCGCGGTGCCCGGGTCGTCGGCCGCGTAGACGCCGTAGAGCCAGTCGTCCAGCAGGCCGCGCAGGCCCGGGTCGTTCAGCTTCAGCAGGCTCGCGAACGGTTTCAGGCCATGATGGTCGGCCGGCGCCCCGCTGCCTGCTGCCGGCGAATACAGCGCGAGCCGCGCCGGCGGCGCGTCGCCGAAGAAGCCGCGCGCCCAGTCCAGGTTCGACACTTCCAGCGCGCCCGTGCGCTCGCGCAGCACGGATTCCAGCGCCGTCTCCCAGCCCGTCTCGATGTCAAGCTTCTGCCACAGGCGCGGCAGTTTATCGAGCTCGTGCTTCTGCAGCCACGGCTGCACTTTGCCTTGCGTCTGCACGCGTTCCTGCAGCTGGCGCAGCGCGGACAGCCGCGCTTCCAGCTTGGCATTCACGCCCGTCTGCTGCTGAACCTGCACATGCGCATCGCGCCGTTCCTGCTCGACGGCTTCCTGGCGGCTCCCCGCCTCTTCCAGCATCAGGTTCTGCTCTTCCAGCTGCAACTGCTTCTCTTCCAGCTGCATGCGCAGGTTGTCCAGGTGCCCGGCGTCCGGCAGATTCAGGCCGCCGCGCTCCTGCTGCAGGCGCTCACGCCGCGTGGCCAGGTTCGCGAGGATGTTCGAGGCATTGCGCTGGTGCGCGGACGACAGCTCGATGCGCTGCTGGATCTGCATGATGCGGGCGCGCGACTCGGTCGCCCGGTTCTGCGCCTCGCGCCATGCGGTTTCCAGGTCCGGCAGGCGTTCGTTCTGCGCTTCCGCCGCGATCTGCGCGCCTTCGACGCGCGCCGCCAGCTCTTCCAGGCGGAATTCGGCTTCCTCGATCTGCTCCTGCGTCTCGTTGGCCTGGTTCAGCCATTGCTCGCGCTGGGCGGTCAGCGTCCCGATCTGGTTCTGCAGCCGGGTGCGCGACTCGACGACGAACTTGATCTGCGCTTCCAGGCTGCCGATCTCGGAATTGGTCTGGTACAGCGCGCCCTGCGCCGCGTGCAGGCGGTCGCCCGTCTCGTAATGCGCCTGGCGCATGCGCTCCAGGTCCAGCTCCAGGTTGCGCAATTTGGCGTTCTGCTCTTCCAGCCCGGTCTGCGCCTGTTCCATCTCCTGGAACCAGCGCAGCTGCTCGGCCTTCGCCTCGTTGCGGCGCAGGAGCCACAGCAGTTTCTGCTTTTCTTCCTGGTCGGCCTGCAGCTGGTGGAAGCGGTTGGCGACGGCCGCCTGTGCTTCCAGTTTTTCCAGGTTGGCGTTCAGCTCGCGCAGGATGTCGTCCACGCGCTGCAGGTTTTCGCGCGTATCCGACAGCCGGTTTTCCGTCTCGCGGCGGCGCTCCTTGTATTTCGACACCCCGGCCGCCTCTTCGAGGAAGACGCGCAGCTCTTCCGGGCGCGATTCGATGATGCGCGAGATCATGCCCTGGCCGATGATGGCGTAGGCGCGGGGTCCCAGGCCCGTGCCGAGGAAGATGTCCTGGATGTCGCGCCGGCGCACGGGCTGGCCGTTGATGTAGTACGTGGACGTGCCGTCGCGCGTCAGCGTGCGCTTGACGGCGATCTCGGCGTACTGGCTCCACTGGCCGGCCGCCTTGCCGGCGCTGTTGTCGAACACCAGCTCGACCGAGGCGCGACCGGCCGGCTTGCGCAAGGTGGAGCCGTTGAAGATAACATCCTGCATCGACTCGCCACGCAGCTCCGATGCTTTCGATTCGCCCAGCACCCAGCGTACGGCATCGATGATGTTCGATTTGCCGCATCCGTTCGGGCCGACCACACCGACCAGCTGCCCCGGCACCTGGAAATTGGTGGGATCGACGAAAGACTTAAATCCCGACAATTTGATGGAGGATAGACGCACGTTCGCTAACGGTTGGGGGAAGACTCATAAAGGCTGCATCATACCATCTGTTCCTTGCCTTTCGGCCAAGTTTGGCCGTTCCGCGTGCGTGTTCAGCTGCAGAGGACGGCGAAGCGTACCTGGGCAGGGGCGCATGGCGGCACATACGGACCCTGCGCCGGCTGCCAGTCATTACGCAGGTAGACGAGGTCGCGCCCGGACAGCTTCAGGGCGACGGCCGTCAGCCACTGGTGGGGATAGTCGGGATCGGCCTGCGGCAGCAGGACCGTCGCCACCAGCAAACCCAGCAGCAGCCGCTTCGGCGAGCGGTGCTGCGCGGCACGGGCGCGCGCCAGGAACAGCGCGGCCGCCCCCAGCCCGAGCATGCAGCCGGCCAGCGCTTCGCTGGGAGAATGCGCGCCGACCTGCACCCGCGCGAGCGCCACGCCCACGGCCAGCAGGCCGCCGACCGCGAGCGCGCCAAGGCGCAGCCGGGACGACCCGCGTTCCGCCAGCAGGAACAGGACGACGGGAAAGACAGCCGCCGCGCGGGTCGCATGGCCGGAGAAGCCGGTGAACGCGAGGAAACGGATGCCGATGCCCCAGCCGATGAACGCGACCTGGCTGGCGGCCGCCACGAGCATGGCGCCCCCGAACACGAGGCACCACACGAGCGCGAGGCGCCAGCAGCGGGCGGCGACAAGCCAGGCCGCCACGCCGACGGCCAGCAGCGCCGTGAAGTTGAGGCCGCCCAAGGCCGAGAGATGGGACCACCAGAGCATGATGCGTCAGCGAGTGATTCAGAACGACTCGACTATAACCCAGCCGACCGATCGATACCAACACCCGGCCCTTACGGCATGGCGACGGCGATGGAGGCATCGTTGACGGCGCCTTGCGCCATCGCCTCCGACAACACCTGCCCCACGACCCCGTCGATGGCGAGCACGCGTGCGCTGCCGTCGCTCAGCGCGGCCGCGAGCTTGTCGGCGGCCAGCGAGAATGCCTCGCGCCGCTGCGCGCCCGAGAAGATGAACAGCGTGCGCAACGGACTCACCCACGCCAGCTTGACCTTGCGCGCCCCCTCTGCGGTGCGGAATTCCAGCCACATGCCGCGCTCCAGCCCGTCCAGCGCGGACACCTCCGCCGCCCGCGCCGCCACCCGTTCCGCGGCCGCGTTTTCCAGCTCGACGCGGCGCAGCGCATCCTGCTGCGCCGCCTCCACGGCCAATTCCAGCTGGCGCTCGGGCGACAGCTCGATCGGCGCACGCACGATCGCCGCGTGGTATTCGGCCAGGCGGGCGAAGAATTGCAGGCGCTCGGCATCCTGCCATTTGATGGCATCGAGCCATTTGTTCAGCGTCGCCAGCAGCCGGGGCAGCCGGGCAATCAGGGACTTGCGCTGTTCCTGCGTGGCCTTGGGCTTGACGCTCCAGATCAGGTCGTCCATGGCCCGGGTGGCGTTGCCGACGGCGCCCGGGCGGGCCTCCTCGATCGTGTGGGCAAACGTCAGCACCGTCGTCCAGCGCTGCTCCAGGAAACCGCTGACCACGTCGATGACGTCGCCGGCCTGCACGCGCAGCGCCACGGCCTCGCGCGCATGGCGGACCGCGACGTCGTGCTTTTCCTGCCGGAGGGCGCTCGCGACCGGCGCCGCCAGCGCGGCTTCGCTGGCAGCCTCGTCGGCCGCGATGCCGGCCTCCAGCTCGGCGACGGCATTGGCGAACGCATCCGGCTGCGCCTCGCCCGCGCGCGCCACGCTGCGCTGCATGACCTGGAACACCGGGTCACTCGCATCCTGGTGCTGCTCCCAGCCCATGCGCGACATCAGGTCGACGAGGCGGCGGGCCGGATGCGTTTCCTCGAAGAAGAAATTCTTGTCGACCAGCGCCGCCTTCAGCACGGGCACCTGCAGCAATTGCAGCAGGTCGCGCGCGCGCGGCGGGATGCTTTCGTCCAGCAACACGGTCTCGAACACCCGCGACAGCAGGTCCAGCGTGCGCTCGTCGCCGCGCGGCAGGCTGCCCTGGGGCAAGGCCTGCTTCAGGCGCGGCAGGTAGAACACGTTGTGCGGCACGGCGCCCGGCGTGGCGACGCCCGATTCTGCGCCGGACGCCATGGCGGCGCCGTCTTGCGCCAGCGCCGGTTCGATGCGCGCCAGCAGGTCGAGCAGCGGCGCAGCGCCGCCATACTGGGCCAGCGTGCCCCGCACGGCGGCCGTCCAGCCGGCCTGGGCAGGTTCGCCGGCCGCCTGGCCGTCGCCCGCGAATGGAAACGCCGCCGGTACACCCTGCCCGCCCGCCGCGGACGCAAATCCGGCGGCCGGCTGTGCCGGCATACCGGACGCGGGCGGCAAAAAGCCGGAGGCCGCGGATGCGGACCCGGTCCCGGACACACCGCTGCCCCCGGACGTGAAGCCGCCGGGCGTCGCCACGCCGGGCGTCGCTACGCCGGGCGTCGCCACCCCGGACACGCCCTGCCCCGCACCGCCATGGGTGGCCACCACCGACGGGCCGGCACCGTTGCCGGAATCCCGCCCGGCGACCGGCTGGGCAGCCGCAGCCACCGCCGGGGCCGCGAC